>JBHIEQ010000221.1:0-5254 GCA_046760725.1 Gemmatimonadales bacterium | reverse complement strand
ATCTGACCCACGTTCATCCGACTCGGGACACCCAGAGGGTTGAGCACGATGTCCACCGGAGTGCCGTCCGGAAGGAACGGCATGTCCTCCTCGGGGACGATTCGCGCGATGATCCCCTTGTTGCCGTGCCGACCCGCCATCTTGTCCCCCACGGAGATCTTCCGCTTCTCCGCCAGGTACACCTTCACCAGCTGTATGACTCCGGGCGGCAGCTCGTCGGGCTGGAGTATCTTGTCAATTTGGTCTTCCGCCTTCTCCTCGATCTTGGCCCGCTCGGCGTTGGCCGCGTCGATTGCAGTGCGGATCCGCTCGCTGACCGCCTTGCTCTTGACCCTCAGAGTCTTGATGTCCACGTCCGCAAAATTCACATCAGCCAGCACGCTCTTGGCGAGCTTTGTCCCGGAGGGGAGGTACTCCTCGACCGTGCCGTTCTTCAGCATGACGGCGACTTCCTGACCTTGAAGCAGGTCGCGGAGCTCCTCGAAGAGAATGCTGCTGATCCGGGCTTTCTCTTCACTCTCCAGGCGACGCACCTCCCCTATCCTCTCGCCGCGGTCTTTCTCCACCACTTGATCCTCGACACGGGAGAAGATCTTCACGTCGATGACGACGCCCTCCATTCCCGGAGGGACCTTGAGCGAGGAGTCCTTGACGTCCTTCGCCTTCTCACCGAAGATCGCCGTGAGCAGTTTCTCCTCGGGCGACAGCTCGGTTTCGCCCTTAGGCGTGATCTTCCCCACGAGGATGTCCCCCGGTTTAACGTGCGCTCCGATCCGGATGATGCCACGCTCGTCGAGATCCACGAGCGCCTCCTCTGAGACGTTCGGAATCTCGCGGGTGACTTCTTCCTGTCCGCGCTTAGTGTCCCGCACGTGGAGCTCAAGCTCCTGAATGTGTATCGAGCTGTACACGTCGTCTTTGACGAGACGCTCCGAAATGACGATGGCATCCTCGAAGTTGTGCCCGTACCACGGCATGAACGCGACGGTGACGTTGGCACCAAGCGCCAGTCGGCCCCCGTCGGTCGCCGCTCCGTCGGCGATGATCTCACCTGCCGCCACGCTCTCCCCCTCGGCCACGAGCGGGCGCTGATTGATGGCCGTGTCCTGGTTGGTCCGCCAAAACTTCTTCAGCCGGTATCGATCGTGTTGCAGGAGACGCGCCAGAGGTGTCTCGCCACCGCCCGCCGTCTTGGAGCCGGTATCGATGATGATCTCATCCGCGGTCACCTTACTCACGACGCCCGCGCGCCGAGCAACCACTACGGCACCGGAGTCGCGGGCCACCTTCTCCTCGAGACCGGTGCCAATCAGCGGCGCTCGAGGGAATAGGAGCGGCACCGCTTGGCGCTGCATGTTGCTGCCCATCAGCGCCCGGTTGGCGTCGTCGTGCTCAAGGAAGGGAATTAGCGCCGCCGCGACGGAAACCAACTGCTCCGGTGCCACATCCATATAGTCGATTCGCTTCGGCGGCAGCATGGGGTAATCGTCCCGCTTCCGGCACAGCGCGAACTCGTTGACGAAGTGGCCGTCCGGGTCGAGCTGAGCGTTGGCTTGCGCCACCGCGTAGTCTTCCTCGTCCGACGCTGACAGCCAATCGATCTCCCTGCTGACCACTCCGTCATGCACCCGCCGGTACGGCGTCTCGATGAATCCCAGCTCGTTGACGCGCGCATAGGTGGAGAGACTGGTGATCAACCCGATGTTGGGACCCTCGGGCGTCTCGATCGGACACATCCGTCCGTACTGAGAGTAGTGGACGTCCCGCACCTCGAAGCCCGCGCGCTCCCGCGTGAGTCCGCCCGGACCGAGCGCGCTCAAACGCCGCTTGTGAGTCAGCTCCGCCAGTGGGTTCGTCTGATCCATGAACTGCGAGAGCTGTGAGCTGCCAAAGAACGCCTGGATTACGGCGCTGACGGTCCGCGCATTGACGAGATCGTCGAGCGTGATCTTCTCCGGATCGTTGTTGATACTCATCCGCTCCTTGATGAGCCGGGCCATCCGGGAGAGCCCCACGGAGAATTGATTCGCGATCAGCTCACCCACTGTGCGGATACGCCGGTTGCCCAAATGGTCGATGTCGTCGGTATAGCCGCGGCCCTCCGACAACTCCAACAGGTAGCGGATGATCGCGACGAAGTCGTCGCGCGTGAGCACCGTGTGCTCCGGCGGAATATTGACCTTGAGCCGCTGATTGATCTTGTAGCGGCCCACGCGTCCGAGATCGTAACGCTTGGGGTTGAAGAACAGCCTTTCGAGGGCGGCACGCGCAGTCTCCAGGTTCGGAGCCTCGCCGGGCCGTAGCAGCGAGTAGATCTGCTCCAGCGCCTCGGCCTCCGAGTTCGTGGGATCCTTGGAAAGCGTGTTCTTTACGATCTGCGACTCGCCTCGCGCCGAGGTGATCAGCACATCCACCTTGTGCGCTCCGAGCCTCACGAGCTTCTTGCGCAGAGTCTCCGACAACGCTTTGCCCGCCTCCGCCACGATCTCCCCCGTCGCGGGGTCGGGAACGTCGAAGGCGAGCACCCACCGCTCCGGGTGCTCCCGCACGGTGGTCGGCCGCTCCTCGTCGCGAAGGTCAACGGTCGCGTAGCGTGCGAAGATGCGGAGGGTCTTTACGCCCACCTCTCGCATGCGATCGAACCTCTCCTGCGTGACCTCGTCACCTTCGCGCGCCAACGGCTCCTCGTCGTGCGGGTCGTTGCTGGGAACTTCCTCGGCAATCACACTGCCCAACACCTCTCGACGGAATTCCCTCTCACTTCTCTTAGACGTGAGATCGAGCACACGCGTAGCGTAGAACAGGCGGTAAATCTCGCTGTTGGTCCCGAATCCTAGGGCCCTCAGTAGAGCAGTAGCCGGGAACTTCTTCCGCTTATCGATGTGGACGTACACCACATCGTGGATATCGACCGTGAACTCCACCCAGGAGCCCCTGAACGGGATGATACGAGCGCTGTTGAGACGCTGTCCGTTGGGATGCACGGTCTCTTCGAATACCACACCGGGCGAGCGGTGCAGTTGCGACACAACCACCCTCTCCGCCCCATTGATCACGAACGTTCCGAGCGGGGTCAGGACCGGCAACTCACCGAGATAGACCTCCTTCTCGATGATGTTCTTCGGACGCCGTTCGCCGCTCTCCAGAGTCTCGTAAACGATGAGGCGGAGAGTGGCCTTCAGCGACGCCGAGTACGTCATGTCCCGCTCGATGCACTCCTCCACACTGTACTTGGGGTCGCTCAGCGCGAACCGCACGAACTCCAGCGAATAGTTTCCGTTCACATCCGTGATCGGGAAGACATCGCGGAACACGCGCTCTAGCGAGACATCGGCACGCTCGCCGTCGTCATCGGGCCGCAGGAACGCCTCGAACGACCGGGTCTGGATATCCAGCAGATGCGGCATCGGCATCCCCGGCTCCAGCTTGGCGAACGAGATCAGCGGCGGCTTCTTATTCATCGGCAGCTTCCTTGACACGGCGCACACCCCGAGCCCGCTCCCCACCCCCCTCGCAAGTGGGGAGACAAACCGTGGGGCCCGCCCCGCGAGCAGGGTTCGTCACTTAAGCTCGACAGTCGCGCCGTGTTCCTCGAGCTTCTTTTTGATGGCCTCGGCCTCTTCCCTCGAAACGCTCTCCTTCACCGTACCGGGCGCGGAGTCGACCAGGTCCTTCGCCTCCTTCAAGCCGAGCGCCGTTACCTCGCGCACCGCCTTGATGACCTGAATCTTCTTCGCTCCCGCCGCCGTGAGAACAACGTCGAATTCGGTCTTCTCCTCTACCGCCGTGGCCCCGGCGTCACCCGCCGCGGCTCCGGAGGCGGTCGCCACCGGCGCGGCTGCAATCGTGACGTTGAACCTCTCCTTGAACGCCTCGATCAGGTCTGCCAGCTCCGTGACCGACATCGCGGCGATGGCCTCGAGAATTTCGTCCTTACCAAGCGTCTTTGTCGCCATTTGCGTCTCTCTCTAAGCTTCGAGAACCGGTTATACGTTGCCGCGCTGGGCGCTGAGCACCTCGAGCGCGCCTACGAACTGTTGCATGAGGCCCGTGAGCGCGCCCACAAAGCCCTGGAGCGGCGCCTGCATCGCCCCCGCCAGCTGGCCCATCATGACCTCCCTGGGCGGCAGCATCGCGAGACGCCCCACCTCTTCGGGTGTGACCCTCTTCCCCTCGACCAGCCCCGCCTTGATCCTGAGTGCCTCGTACTCCCTCTGAAACTCCGTCAAGACCTTCGCCGCGGCGACCGGTCTGTCGGCTGCGAACACTAACCCCGTAGGCCCCTCGAGGAACTCGCCGAGGCCGGGGACCGACGCCGATTCGAACGCCCGCACCGCGAGCGTCTTCTTCACAACGGCGTAGGCCACGCCGGCGCCGCGCAACCGCCGCCGCAGCTCAGTCATCGGTTTCACGGCGACACCCGTGAAGTCGGTCACGTAGAGATTCGGCGAGGCAGAGAGCCTCGACGACAACTCCTCCACTACTTGCCGCTTCTTGTCCCTACTCAGCTTCATCGATACACCGCCGGATCAACGCGGACGCCCGGACCCATCGTGCTGGCGACGGTAACCGAGCGCAGGTACGTGCCTCTTGCGGCGGATGGTCGAGCCCGTACCACCGCATCCATGAACGAAGCGAGGTTCTCGTCCAGTTTCTCCACGCCGAACGATACCTTGCCGATCGGAGCCTGAACGTTGCCCGTCTTATCTACCCGGAATTCGATCTTGCCAGCCTTGGCGTCGCGCACGGCCCGCCCCACATCGGCCGTGACCGTGCCCGACTTCGGGTTCGGCATCAGGCCGCGCGGGCCCAGGATTCGGCCCAGCTGACCCACCTGTCCCATGACGTCGGGCGTTGCAATCACCACGTCACACTCGAGCCAACCGCCCTTGATCTTGTCGATGTACTCCGTCCCGACCCAGTCCGCGCCCGCTGCATCCGCCTCCCGCACCTTCTCCCCTTGAGTTATCACGAGCACCCTCACCGTCTTGCCGGTACCGTGCGGCAACACAACGGTCCCTCGCACAATCTGATCAGCATGCCTCGGATCGACGCCGAGGTTCACCGCGACCTCCACGGTCTCGTCAAAATTGGCGAAGGCGAGAGACCGGACGGCATCCAGCGCCTCCCGCTGGTTGTACAGACGCCCACCGTCCACCTTGGCCCGCGCAGCGCGGTACTTCGTGCCGTCTGCCGGCATCAGTCAAACACCTCGACGCCCATCGACCGCGCGGTCCCCGCTACGATCCGTACG
>JBHIEQ010000220.1:0-5261 GCA_046760725.1 Gemmatimonadales bacterium | reverse complement strand
CTCAGGCTGGGTGACGAGGAGGACGTGACCTTGTTGAGAGTGGTAGTGAGCGGGCGAGAGGGGAACGAGCCCACGACCCACGTCTTCGAGATGGTGGACCACTACGACTCGGCGACGAATCTCACGTCCATGGCGAGGACAACCGGATTCCCCGCGTCGATTGCCGCCCAGATGATCGCCGACGGCACGATCGGAGAGCGGGGGGTGCTGTTCCCGGAGGATCTATTCGGCGGCGAGCTGTTCGAGCCGCTCATGGGCGCCCTGGCAGAGAAGGGGGTAGTTGTCACCCACGAGGTGCGGCGCGGCTAGACCGTGACGCCTCCCTGACGGTGCCGTTCCATATTGCCGCGCCTCACCGGAACCTCGTCGCGGCAATGATCTCTTGGAATCAGTCAGCCGGTTACACGTTCGAGGGACCGGTTCGTCTCGAGGACTGGGAGCCGCGCGGTCTGGCCGGAGTTTGTGTGCTTTGTCGCCCGCGGCGTCCTGACGAAGACCCGCCGGGCGGGCCGGACTTCGTGCCGCTCTATGTGGGTGACGTGACGGAGCTCTTGCGCGCGAACGGCCCTTGGTCGGCACCATGTGTCGAGCGTTGTCTCGAGCAGGTGGAGTCGCGCGACGACCTGTTCCTTGCGTTCCACTACATGCCGTTCACGACCAGGGACGAGCGGGCTCCGATGGTAAAGGCGTTCGCGCGCGAGCTGGAAGCGGTTTGTAATCGAGCTTGACTGGTGCGGTGGATGTCCTGAGCGCGCCGGCCGGAAGCGGGTCACTCACTGCCCGCCGGCCCGATCCAGTACCACTCCCTCCCACACCGTGACGTCGTCCACGATCACCAGAGTGTTCGCCGAGCGGCCTCCGACGGTGAGCGTCAGGCCGTCGGCTTCTCCGAGGTCGGTGTCAATCGGCGGCATGAGTTCCACTCCGTTCGCGAACCACCGCACCTCTCCGAAGGGATAGACCACGAGCTTGTAGCGGTGCCAGCGGCGTACGTCGAAGTCGTCGGGCAACCGTCGACCGGTCGCCCTCACGCCCGGCCGCAGGATGATCGTCGCCCAGAGACCGTCTTCCGAGATGTCCAGGTTGGGCAGGATGGCCAGGAGCCCCACTCTCGCATCCGACGGGCCGGGGTTCCCCGGACGGAGGTGAAACGAGTCCGCCGGCGCCCCGTAGAGCCCGACCCACACTTCCTGCCACAGGGGGCCGCTCAATGGCACTCGCGCCCAGTACTCCACGGTGATCCCGCGTGAGACGTCGAGCCTCCGGCGCAGCGCTACTCCGCTCGTATGCGACTCGTCGCCGTTGGAGTGGAATCCGGCCGACCCCCGGCGGCCTTCGCGCTCGATGACTCTGGGCGCCGGGTTTCCGAAGGGCCGCCACATAGTGGCATCGATGCCGTTCTCGAAGCCCTCCGAGAATCGCGGGGCCGGGAGCGCTCCGCTCACTACGACCGTCGCCGTAGCGGCCCCGGTCATCCCGAAGCGGGCGATGAGCCTGGCTTTTCCCGGCCGGTCCGCCGTTACTCGGCCCGCCGCGTCCACTCTTGCGATCGCGGTGTCGGAGACGGTCCACCGGACAGTGGGTGGCGGCTCCAGCGGCTGGCCGCCCGTGTCCCATGCCGCGACGGAAGCGAGCCAGCGGTGGCCCGGCTCGAGCCGCACGGTGTCACGCGCGATCTCGATGCGGGCGGGAACGGGCCGGCGCCTCATGGGCGTCCAGCCCAGGAGCTGAACGGAGGACGGTCCGGCGAAGACCATGCGCGGCTCGCCGAGACCGTCGGAGGGAAAGAGATAGACCTGAAGCGAGTCGGCGGTGACGCATGCCGCGAGGAACCGGCCGTCCGGCGACCATGCGATGTGGCTCATGCGACCGGGGAGGGGGACGACGGCCGGTGCCTCTCCTCCCGACACGGTCCCGATCGCGACTGCATCCCCGGATGGTGTGGGGCAGGCCACTCGCTCTCCGTCCGGTGCCCAGGTGGCGGTGCCGCGCCCGCACCACTCGAGCCGACCGATCTCGCTGCCGTCGAGTGCCAGCAGGACCGTCTCTTCGTCACTCGTTCCCTGGCGTCGCGCCAATACCCGGCTGCCTGCGGGGTCGAGAACGGCAGCGCGGTACCGGAACGGCCCGCCCGCGATCGTGCGGACGAGCCTACCGGCGGAGTCCACGAGGTCGAGGCGGACTCCGAAACGCCCCCCCGGCCTTAGGTACCCGCTCCACATCACGAAGCCCGACGCGTCGGGGAGCCAGGAGAGAAGCCGCGCGTCGGATTCCGCGCTGCCCAGGAGCACCGTGTCGCCGGTCACTAGATCGAAGCCGCACGCGAGGACGGGGTCGTGGCCCGGCATGCTGCAGGGGAACGCGGCGACTCTGCCGTCGGGGCGCACAGTTCCCTCCGGGAAACCGTGGCGCACTCCCGGTGGGAGTGAGTCGTTCGCGATCTCGTGTGCGACGAAGCTCGAGTCGATGCGGAGGGCGGTGACACCGGATGGATCGCCTTGTGGTCCCATGGCGAGCGCGATGTAGCCTCCGCCCAGGGGAGCGGGTGGCGACCCGCCGCTCAGCGCGAGGGCGATCCCAACGCCCGCGAGGAGCACCGTGGCGACCGTCGCGGCGAGCGCGGGTACGCGGCGCACCCTGCGCCTGCCGAGCCGTTCGTCCAGCCAGGCTCGGGCGGTGCGGCGGCCGGAGAGCACGGGCTGGAGCACGCGTTCCACTTGGCTCTGCACCGAGTAGGGCATCGGTTCCAAGAGCCGTGCGAGCATCTCCCTCGCGACCTCGCGCCCGGACGTGCGCTCGAGTGCGGCCGCCGCACGGCCGGCGTTGAGCGCCGCACGTTCCGGGTCACCCGCTTCCGCTCTGTGCCGAGCGGCCACGGACCAGTCGGCCGTCCGTCCCTGCTCCGCGTATCGCTCGGCGAGCCCTGCGGCGTTCGCGTGCAGGGTGGCAAGGAGTCCGGGGGGAGCCTCTGCTACGGCGGCCGCTTCGAGCTCCTCGTGGCTCGCATCGTACGTGTTACGAGCCGGTCTACCCACCACTCGCCGTCGCTCTAGGGCCTGGAGGGCCGACTGCACGTCTTGCTCGTCGAGTCCCGTGACCTGCGCGATCTCTTCCACTGACATCTCGCGGCCCCACACGCCGAGTGCCGTGAGCACACTGAAGGGCGCCTCGCCGAGCGGGGCGATGCGCTTGAGGAGCAGCTCGTGGATCGTCGCGGGAACCGGGAGGGAGACCGCGGGGTCCGCGGTCACTTTCCCCAGGTGCCAGCGACCCTCTCGGACAGAGATCTCTCCCGCGTCGAACAGCGTCTTGAGGACCTCCAGCACGTAGAGGGGCACGCCGCCCGATCTCCGGTGGACCCGCGGTGCCAGCTCCCTGCCCGCCTCGCCGGGGGGAAGCTCGGCGATGGAGCTTATGAGCTGCTCCACCTCGGCCACGTCCAGCGGCTCCAGCGGGATGTGTCGGATGGCGGTCGAGTCGGCCAGCTCTCTCAGGGCTGCAGTCGTGTCTGGGTGCGGTGCGTAGTCGCGCGCCGTGAGGATCACGAGGAGCGCGGTCTCGCCCGACTCACGCGCGAGCCGGTGCGCGAAGGCGATCGTGGGGGCGGCTGCCCATTGCAGGTCCTCGACGATCAGGGCGACCGTCGCTTCTCGTGACAACGCGGACAGCGCATCGACTATGGCCGCGCCGATGGCCTCGCGCGTGAGGCCGCCCGTGCGTGGCGCGATGGTGCGGCTGAAGCGATCGGCTATCTCGGGGACGATCGCTGCCAGGACCTCGAGCGAGGCGGGCAAGGCACCGCCCAGGCCCGGCGACCCCGCTCCCAGGCGCACGGCTTCCATGAACGGTCCGAGCGGGTTCGTCTGCTCGATCGCGTAGCAGGCGGTTCTGAGCACGAGTGCCCGGTCGCGATGGAAGCGGCGCTCCAGTTCCAGGGTGAGGCGCGTCTTGCCGATCCCCGCCTCGCCCGAGATGAGTGCGGCGCCGCCCCGTCCCGCCAGCGCACCTCTCCATAGATCCACCACTTCTCCGAACTCGGCCGCGCGGCCCACCATCTCCGGGTGACGGGGGAAGCCGTCCTGGAGTCTGCGCTCGGGTGCCTCGGTGGGTGCGAGGGCTCGGGCGAGGCCATTCTCGATGGTGGCGGGTAATCGGTCCCCGTGGGTTCGCTCGGCCAGGCGGCGGACCTCATCTGCGGCCGCGCGGGCGCGCACGGCGTCTCCCGCGAAGGCGAGCAGCTCGACCAGTCGCATGCGCGGTTCAAGGTCGAAGGGGTCGGCTTCGACGAGTTGCCGGGCGAGGTCCGCGGCGCGGGTCCATTCTGCGCGGTCGGCGGCTCGTGTCACCATGGTGTGGAGCAGCTGTCGTCGTTCGGCGGCCAGTTGTTGGCGCACTCCCTCGGCCCACTGCTCGAACTCGCGGGCGCCGGGGAGGGCCACGCTCGCGAGGAAGTCGCTGTCGTACACCGAGAGCGCCCATTCCGGGTGGTTGCTCGCGAGCTGGTCGCGGAACACCGTCACGTCGAACTCCAGGTCTTCTGCGCGCAGGCTCAGCATCTCGTCGCCTCGCAGGAAGTCCGGGTCGGTGTTGTGGCGGATCTGGTAGATCACCTGGCGCAGTGCTTGGCGTGCGTCGTGGGGCAGCGATCCGCTCCAGAGGAGGCTCAGGAGATCTTCGCGGCTCGCGCGCGTGCCGGGTCGGGTGGCGAGGAAGATGATGACGGCGAGCTGCTTGGAGTATCGCAGGCACTCGGTCATCTGTCCCCTCTCACCGCGGAGGAGTCGTGGGGTGGGGGTTAGGGTTTCCAGGCGGTAGTGTCGTCTGGTCACGCGGTGTCTCGCTGCTCGCCGATGTTCAAGGTCACTCCCACATCGTCACTCTCACGCCCGGCTCACGCGCGGGTGCTATTTAGCGCACAAGGAGTTGGGAGCTATTCGGCTCCCCCGAGCCTATGCCCCGGGGGTTTGCAGGGAAGGTGTGCTTGGTAGGGTCACTATCAAGGTATGCCTGGCTCTTCGGTGGGCAATCCTTGCGGCCCTCGGGGTTGGTGCGATAACGCAGCGCCCACTGCCGCGGGCATCCAGCAGTTCGGCTTGGTGAGAGTGTCAGTGCGGACGGTTGAACGCTCTACGACTCATCGGCCAACTCGCAGGGTGCAGTTCTCACCGCCCGTCCAACACCGACCAATCGATGTCCCCTCGCACACCCTCCCACACCTTCAGCGGGCCAACCAGGATTTTGGTCCCTACCGATTTCCCTCG
>JBHIEQ010000219.1:0-5275 GCA_046760725.1 Gemmatimonadales bacterium | reverse complement strand
CATCTCGGCCGACACCTTCTGGACCACTTCCTCGATCCGGCCCGGGTGAATGCGCCCGTCGGCGATCAGCAGCTCCATTGCGCGACGGGCGATCTCCCGCCTGAGGGGATCGAAGCACGAGACGACCACCGAGTCGGGGGTATCGTCTATGATCACGTCAACGCCCGTAGCGGTCTCGAAGGCGCGGATATTACGCCCCTCGCGTCCGATGATCCGGCCCTTCATTTCATCGCTGGGGAGTGCCACGGCCGACACCGTCGTCTCGGTCGTCTGCTCGGCGGCGAGCCGCTGGATGGCCTGCGCGATGATCTTCTTGGCCTCGCGGTCGGCCGTGCGCTCGGCCTCTTCCTTGATCTCGCGAACCGTGGCGGCCGCCTCGCCCTTGGCAGCGTCGGTCATCTCCTGGATCAGCGCGGCCTTGGCATCCTTTGCAGAGAGCCCCGCGACCTGCTCGAGCTGGGCGCGCCGCTCCGCGACCAGCCGCGACAGCTCCTCGTCCTTGGCGGCCACCGACCTCTCGCGTTCGCTCAGCGAGCTCTCGCGCTTCTTCAGCTCATCGTCCTTATCGTCGAGCGCGCCGAGCTTGCGGTCGATCAGCGCGCTCCGCTCCTCATGCCTCTCCTGTAGCTTGTCCAGCTCCTCGCGACGCGCCTTCGCCTCTCGCTCCCAATCTTCCCTCGCCTTGACGATCTCCTCGCGGGCGCCGAGCAGCACCTCCGAACGCTTCGCCTCCGCTTCCCTTCGTGCTTCCTCCAGGATCCGCTCGGCCTGCCGGGCGGTCGCGCGACCCGCCAACTCGGCGGCGCGGCGCTCCAGCCGGCGCCCAACGAAGTAGGCCGCCCCAGCCACGACCAGCGCGCTGAGAACGGCCACTATCACGAGCACCAGCAGTCCATCCATAGTATCTATCTCCAACGATGCGCGCGCGGCTCACTAGGGGGCGGCACCGTGTCGATCGCAAGTGTTGGCGAGAAATTAGGTGGCGTCTTTGTCGGAGGCAAACCTCCCGGACGTGCGTGAGCCGCGCTTGGTCGGTGGGAGCAGTCTGGACAACTCGGCCTTGAGGCCGTTCAGCCGGCGGGCCATCTCGCCCTGCGCCTGCCGAGCCTGAAACAGCTCGTCGGTGATGGCGAGCGCAGCGAGTACCGCGGCCTTGTGCCACTCGACCATCTTTCCCGCGCTCTGGGCCTCCTTGAGCGCCCGATCGACGTGCTCCGCCACGGCCTGGGTGTATTCCGCGGGCCGATCGGACTTGAGCGTGTACTCCTCGTTGCCGATCGTCACCTTCACTTGCGTCTTCTTGGGACTCACCGGCTCGGCTCCTCCGTCGCCACCTGCTCCTCCAGGAACCGCAACCTGCCGAGCAGCGCGCCCACCCGCTTGCGTGCACGCTCGACCCGCTGGTTCAGCTCCTCGTTCTCCCGCTCCAGCTCGACGATGCGCTCGCGAGACGCAAGCGCGTCATGTTCCGCTCCCAGCTCGCCGAGTTCGGCTTCCGCCCGGAGAGCGCGCCTCCGCCATGCGGCGAGCTCATCGGTGAGATGCCGTATCACTTCCTCCAGCTCGGTGAGCGCCTCGAACTCAGGCCCTTCTGGCGACATCCAGCCGCTCCTTCAGCGCCCTCAAGATTCGCTCCTCCACCACGTCGGCCTCCTCATCCCGCAACGTCCTGTCGGGTGCGCGCAGCACCAGGCGCCACGCTACGCTCCTCCCCTCGACGCCCGCCCCGCGGTACTCGTCGAACACATGTACGCCCTCGAGCAGCGGGCCGCCCGCCTCGCGCATGACGGCTTCCACCCGGCCCGCCGTGACTCCCTCGGGCAGGACCAGCGCCATGTCCCTCTCCAACGGGGGCGTGGCCGGAAGCGGCCGGTAAGCCACGGCCGGGCGTTCGCGCACCACGACGTTCGCCTCGAACCCGAACACCAAGCCGGCCCACGCCGGCCGCTCCACCCGGATCTCCCCAGCCCAGCCACATTCCCCGCCGGTCTCGTCCACGAGGACCCACCCGTCCGGCTGCTCCACAAGCTTGGCCACCGGGCCCGCCGTTCGGGTCACCTCCTCTAACATAGTCCTCACATCCCACAAGTCGTAATCCGGAGGCCGCCCGGCGGCCGACCAGTGGTGCGGTGTCCGGGAGCCCGTGACAACCCCGGCGACGCTCACCCATTCGTCGGGCGGTCCACCAGCAGGACGACGCCTGAACACCTTTCCCACCTCGAACAACCTCACATCGCGCTCCCGCGCGGCCCAGTTGCGCTCTACAGCCCGGACCAGCCCGGGCAGGATGCGCCGCCTCAGGTGCGCCTCCTCGGCGGAAAGCGGATTGAGGATCTCCTGCGACTCCTCCCCTCTCTCAGGAACGAGTGGCAGCGAGCGTGCCTCGTGGAGACCGAGTGCCGTGAACAGCTCCCTGATCGAGGCCTTTAGCGGCTCCACGGGATCGTCCGGCACGACGCTCGGTCGGATGGGCCTCGACTCCACGGGGAACGAGTCGTAGCCCCTCAAGCGCGCCACTTCTTCTATCAGGTCCACCTCCCGCGTCACGTCGGGTCGCCAGCCCGGAATCTGGACGTGCATGCGTCCGTTCTTGGGTGCTACGGCGAAGCCTACGCTCACGAGCAATCTCTCGATCTCGTCCAGCTGGATCTCGACTCCCAGGAGGCGACTCACGCGCTCCGGCCGCACGAAGATGACACGCGGCTTCGCGGGCCTGGGATACACGTCTATCGCGGCCTCACGCTCTTCGCCTCCGGCGACCGCACGAATGAGCCGCACCGCTCGGCGCAACACCGCGGGCATCGACTCCATGTCGGTGCCCCGCTCGAACCGGTACGATGCCTCCGTGGTGAGCTTGAGCGCCCGCCGGGTGGCGCGAATCCGTCGGGGATCGAAGTACGCGCACTCGAGCAGCACGTCCTTCGTCGCCTGAGTGACCTCCGAGTCCGCGCCGCCCATCACGCCGGCCACGGCCGTGGGTGACTCGGCATCGCAGATCATGGTCATGTCGGGCTCGAGGGCGCGCTCCTCGCCGTCCAGCGTCGTGAGCCGCTCCCCCTTTCGCGGACGGCGCACGATGATCGCGCTGCCCAGCAGCCGCGGCAAGTCGAAGGCGTGAAGCGGCTGGTTCAGCTCGTACAGGATGTAGTTGGTGGCGTCAACCACGTTGTTGATCGGCCGGGCCCCGACCGCGATCAGCCTCTTCTGGAGCCACTCGGGCGAGGGGCCTACTGTGACACCCCGGATGACCGCCGCCATGTACCGCGGACATCCCTCGGTGTCCTCGATGGTGACTTCGACCCCGTCCACGGTACCCTTGGACGCGACAGTGCGCGGGGAAGCTCCCTCGTCCGGAGCGTCGGGAATCTCGGGCAGCTTGACCGGCGCGCCGTAGGAGGCTCCCAGCTCGCGCGCGATGCCCTTGTGGCCCAGCAGGTCGGGACGATTGGGCGTCACCTCCACCTCGAGCCGCCAGTCGAGCGGAGAGATTGCTTCCACCAGAGGTGTGCCGGGCGCGAGATCACCCGCGAGCTCCATGATGCCGTCGCGGTCGGCGCCCAGCTGAAGCTCGGCCTCAGAGCAAAGCATGCCGTGCGACTTTATGCCGCGGATCTTGCGCGCCGTGAGCTTGAGGCCCCCGGGAAGCACGGCTCCCACCGGCGCGTACGGATAGCGACGCCTCGCCTCGACGTTGGGCGCACCGCAGACCACCTCGACAACCCCATTTCCGTCGTTCACCCGGCAGAGCGTAAGGCGATCGGCGTTGGGGTGTTTCTCTACCGATTCCACCAGGCCCACTATGACGTCCTGGACGTCGGGATACACCGGAGTGACCGCCTCCGCCGCTGCGCACTGCATCGAGAGACGCTCCGCCGCATCCGCGGGATCCAGCTCGCGCCCCAACATGGCCGAAAGCCAGCCGACCGATACGTTCACAGCGTCACTCCACGAACTGGGCGAGGAATCGCACGTCGCTCTGGTAGAGGAGCCGGATGTCGGGTATCCCGTGCCTCAGCATCGCGATCCGATCCGGTCCCATGCCGAACGCGTAGCCCGTGTAGCGTTCCGGGTCGATTCCGCAGTTCTCGAACACGGCCGGGTCAACCATCCCGGCGCCCATGATCTCCAGGTAGCCGGTCTGTTTGCAGGTGCCGCAGCCGCTTCCCTTACAGATCCGACACTGCACGTCCACCTCCGCAGACGGCTCCGTGAACGGGAAGAACGACGGGCGGAACCGCACGACCGTGTCGGGGGAAAAGAATCGTTTTACGAAGAAGTCGATCGCCGCCTTGAACTCCACGAAGCTCACGCCTTCGTCCACCACGAGGCCCTCGATTTGCTCGAAGACGGGGGAATGCGAGGGATCGAACGCATCTCGCCTATAGACGAGACCGGGCACGACAATGCGGATGGGCGGCTGATACCGCTCCATGGTGCGCGCCTGCATCGGCGACGTGTGGGTTCTCAGCAACACGCCGGGGCCCAGATAGAACGTGTCGTGCTCGTCCGCGGCAGGGTGATCGAGCGGTATGTTGAGCTTGGTGAAATTGTAGGCCTCGGTCTCGGCCTCGGGTCCCGTCACGCGTGTGAAGCCAAGCTCGCGGAAGATGTCGCAGATCTCATCGACGACGGCCGTGACCGGATGCACCGCCCCCCGCCATCTCGCGCGCCCCGGCATCGTAGTATCGATGACGCGCGTAGCGGACGCCGCTCGCCGGAGCTCCTCCTCGCGCCCCCTGATCGCGGCTTCCAGCTCTCGCTTCAGCTGATTGGCCCGGGCTCCGACCTCTCGCCGCTCGTCGGGTGGAAGGATTGCCAGAGAGCGCAGGACGAGCGTGAGTTTCCCCGATTTGCGGCCCAGGAGCTCGGTCCGCAGCGCACCGAGGGCCTCAAGGTCCGCGGCCGGAACTCGGTCTATAGCCGCGGCAACCTGATCGAGCTGTTCGTGGGGAGACCCGGAGGACATCGCCGAAGCGCGGGCGCTAGAGGCTCTTCTTGGCGACCTCCGCCAAGGCCTCGAACGCCGCCGGATCGCTCACCGCAAGGTCCGCCAGCATCTTCCTGTTGACCTCGACTCCGGCCTTCTTGAGGCCCGCCATGAAGCGGCTGTAGGAGAGACCCTGGAGCCGCGCGGCCGCGTTGATCCGCACGATCCACAGCTGCCGGAAGTTCCGTCTCCGCAGCCGCCGGTCCCGGTATGCGTAGCGCCAACCGCGTTCCACATTCTCCTTGGCGCTCTTGTATAGCTTGCTGCGCCCGCCGCGCGCGCCCTTCG
>JBHIEQ010000218.1:0-5332 GCA_046760725.1 Gemmatimonadales bacterium | reverse complement strand
AGCACCGCCACCGTACCGTGCTCGATTCCCACGGGGATCGTGCGCCTGAACAGCTTGCGCACCCTCTCAGGCGTCGCCGCCGTCGCCAGATCGAAGTCCTTGTTATCGAAGCCGAGCAAGTTGTCGCGCACCGCACCACCCACGCACCACGTTTCGAACCCGGCCTGCTCGAGCCGCTCGGCGATGCGGAGCACCTCGTCGGGGATGGGCAGCTTCACCCGCACAACACGCTTCCCCCGTTCACGTTCAGGATCTCGCCCGTGATGTTGGTAGCGAGGCCCGAGCAGAGAAACACGATCGGCCCCGCGATCTCTTCGGGACGCGCGACCCGTCCCAGCGGTATGGTCGCCTCGATTTCGCGCCTCCCTTTTCCGCCCTCGCGCTCAAACGGCACTTCGCACATCTCCGTATCCACCCAGCCGGGAGCGACGGCGTTCACGGTGATCTCCCGCTCGGCGACCTCGGTGCACACCGACTTGACGAATGAGATAACCGCCCCCTTGGTCGCGGCATAGTCGGCATGATACGCCTCGCCCCGCTGCCCGGCGGTCGAAGAGACGATGACCACACGGCCCCCGTGCTCCATGATCTTGAGCGCTGCGCGGGTGCCGTAGAAGACGGCATCGAGGTTGACACTGAAGGTTCTCCGCCACTGCTCGTCGTCCATCTCCACGAGCGGCACCTCGTCGGGCGGCCATACGCCCGCGTTGGCGACGAAGATGTCGAGCTTCTCGAAGGCGTGTGCGACCTCCTGCACCGCCCGCTCGCAATCCTCGCGCCGGGCGAGATCGGCCTGAACCAGGGTCCATTGCTGTCCGGTTTGCTCGATCTCCTTACCCACCCGCTCGGCGTCTGCCTTGCGCTCGCGATAGGTGATTCCGACACTGGCACCGGCCCTTGCGAGCATGAGGGCGGTAGCGGCGCCGATGCCGCGGCTGCCGCCGGTAACGAGGGCGACTTTACCTGACAAGTCGATCAGCGTCATGCCTTAAGACCTCCGTGCGCTGGGCGCAGTACGCTGTGTGGTGGGCGTACGCTGTGCACTGTACGATGTGCGCTGTGCGCAGTACGCTGGGGCCAGCGCCCCACCGGTATGCTGCGTAGAGCGTACTCTCCGCTATTGTGCTCCTCCCGGCAACACCTCGAATCCCTCTCTGAGCGCCGCATCGCGCAGGCGCTCATCGAGGCTCACCATCTCCCGGCCGGTCGGAGATTCTTCCGCCCACACCAGCGCCGCCGCCAGCTGGAGAGCGTCGCCGGCACGCAGCGGGTGTGTTCGCAGCTGCCGAAGCGCCAGCTCGCGCAGCTCCCGGGTCGCCTCGACCGTGTACCACTCGCCCGCGAGCCGCCTGAGCCTCCTGTGCGCTTGCTCGTGCGCTTCCGCGCCGATCACACGCTGTCGCCAGAGACGTGCGAGCGCCGACGCGCACTCGACGGGAGTACCCCACCAGACACCGATCGTGGGGTCACCGGCGGCGATCTCCCTCATGGCATCGGTGTACGGTTGATTGGACAGGAGCGGCACCAAGGCCGAGGAGTCCCAGAACTTCACCGGCCGGTGTCGCGCTCCTCCAGCAGCGCCTCGAGCATCAATCCGTCGGGATCCTCGGGCATCGGCATATCCCAGAAGTCGCGCGGGATCCTGCCGCTGCCGAGCGTCACCAGCCCCTTGCGGGCCAGACGTCGCATTCGCTCTACCTCGGGATCCTCCCCCCGGGGTATCGGTACCAGCTTCGCCACCGGCGTCCCCCGCTCCGTCACCACCACCTCCTGACCTGCCTTCACACGCCTGAGATACGAGCTCAAACCCGCCTTGAGCTCCGAGACCTTGGCGACGTTGTTAGTGACCTTCTTGGTCTTTTTCATGTGACTAATATGGTCGGATTGGCTGTCAACTGCAAGAACGCTGGTCCCCCCCACCCGACCGCCTCCGCAGTACGGAGTGCGCTGTACGCGGTATGCAGCAGGCAGTGCGCAGTAAGCTGGGCGGACTAGGCTGGGTGCTGTACGCTGGGCGCACCTCCCCGCCCCACCCACGCAGTACGCTCTGTGCAGTCCGCCGCCCGCATCACCCGGCCTACTGCGCACCGCGTACCGCCTACTTTGCACTACCCCGACACAAACCTCCTCACTCTCCCGATCCATGTCTCGCGAATCGGAGCCTCGGGAACGGGAGATAGCTCTTCATCCCGAATCACGAGACTCGGATTGACGCTCGTGAGCATTCGCGCCGCCTCTTCGTGGCCGTGAGCGACCAGGTAATTCCACGCCGTGAGCATGGAGCGCCGACTCCCGTGGTTGTCGGCCGCGACCAGGTCGGCCAAGCCGTGCGCCAGGAGTTCGCGCGCGCGGCGGCCGCGCGTCGTGGGACGCGTGACCGCCGTCGCGTCCACCTGAAGCTTCACACCCACGCGGCGCCACTCGCGCATCATCTCCGGGGAACAGGCGTCGTATCGCTCGGGATGCGCGACGATGGGAACGACCCCCGCCGAGGTGATCTGCTTCAGCACGTGCGTAGCCGAGTCGGCGATCACTGAATAGCGGAACTCGACCAGATAGTAGCGCGAACCCGCGAGTGAGAACCGGCGGTCGCCGATCGCGAGCACCGGGAGCGGCTCGTCCAACATGATCTCGAAACCCAGGTGCAGCCTGGGCGGCTCCGGCGCGCGCGCGACGAGCTCGAGGAACGCCGCGGCCCGACGTGTTATGTGCCGCTCACCGTGGTGTTCCATCTCGCCCGAGCTGATGTGAGGCGTTAGCACGACGGCCTCCACCCCTTCGTCACCCATCTGCCGCAGCACGCCGACCGATCGGTCGAGCGAGCGCGAACCGTCGTCCAGGCCAACCAGGAGGTGGGAGTGGATGTCGATCATGGCCCCGCGGACCCTATCACCGCAACTCCCCCATCGCCGACGGGTCCGCCTCGGCAACCGCTTCACACGCCCAGGTGATCAGCGCATCCGCAGCCAAAAGAGTGAGCGCCGTCTCGCGCGAGGGAGGAGTGGACTTGGCCTGTTCCAGGAGGGAATCGGCGAGCCGCCTCAAGGAGTCGGGAATCGGGAATCGGGAATCGGGAGAACCGCCGGGAAACGGCAAACGGGAAACGGGAAACACGGTTTCTCGGAGGGCCCGTTCGATGCGCGCGCGAAGCGCCTCGGGGACATCCTCGAGCCGCGGTGCGAGCCAGCGTTCCAGCTCGCTCAGTTGGCCCCCGCCCCGAGAATGTCCCGTACGATGTCCGGGGTCTTGCGCCGCGCCTCGGGGAGCTTGGCGGGATCGCCCGCCCCCGCCGAGGCAAAATGTGGACGGCCGCCACCCCTGCCACCTGAGACCGCCGCGATGCGGTTAACGAGATCCCCGGCCTCCACCCCCCGCCGCACCAGATCGTCGGTCACCGCAACGTGAATCCCGGGTCGCTCCCGTGACACGAAGAGCACCTGCACGGCGTTGCGGTTCCTCGCACGGAATGCGTCCATCAGAAGTCCTACCTGATTGCGGTCGGTGACGGGAGACTCACCTACAAGGACCGTGCTCTCGCCAAACCGGAACTCGTCGAACGCTTCCCGTTGCACGCTTCCCGTCTCGCGCAGCAGCTCCTCCACCTGCTTCTCCAGACGGCGCTTCTCGTCGATCAGCCCTTCGATCTTGCGCGCAACGAACTCGGGATTGGTGTGCAGCCGGCCGGCTGCATCGCTCATGTGTTCATCCAGCCAGCGCACGACCTCGTATGCGCCGGGCCCGGTCACGGCCTCGATGCGGCGCACACCGGCGGCGACACCGGTCTCCCCTGTGAAACGGAACAGTCCGATCTGACCGGTGGTCCGTACGTGGGTGCCGCCGCACAATTCGAGCGAGATCCCGGGCACGTCCACCACACGCACACGGTCGCCGTACTTCTCGCCGAACAGCGCCATCGCTCCCCTGGCGATCGCGTCGCCGTAAGGGAGCTGGTAGTGCAGCACTTCCGGATTGAGCCAGATAGCCTCGTTCACCCGCTCCTCGACCGATCTGAGCTCGTCCTCGGTCATCGGCGCGTGATGGGAGAAGTCGAAGCGCAGCCGCTCGGGCGCCACGACCGAGCCCGCCTGGCGCACGTGATCGCCCAGGACGGCCCTGAGCGCCGCGTGCACCAGGTGCGTCGCGGTGTGGTTCCGCTCGATGTTGCGGCGCCTGGCCTCGGCGACGGCCGCCTCGACCGGCGTGGGCTCGAAGTCGCCCTCGAAGGCACCCGCGACCACCTTCCTGGCATCCACCACGTACACGTCCTCGACCGGCAGCTCCCATCCTTCACCCTTCACCACACCGGTGTCACTCACCTGCCCGCCCGACTCGGCATAGAACGGGTTCTCATGCAGCACCAGCTCCAACCGATCGCTCGACTTGCGGAATGCGAGAATGTCCGTCTCCGCCCGCGTGGTTTCGTAGCCGATCCAACGCTGGCGCTTGCGGGGAATCACGCGAACCCACTTCCCCCCACGCGATCGCACGCTTCCCGCTCCCCGTTTCCCAGCCTCACCTCCCGTTGCCGGTCTCCCGGCCCACTGTCCAGTTTCACGGTTCCTGATCTCACCTCCCGCTGCACGTTTCCCGGCAGCGCGCGACCGCAGCTGCTGCCGCGAGAGGGCGCGCTCGAAACCGACCTCGTCAACTCTCCACCCCCGTTCCGCAGCCGCCACCTGAGTGAGATCCAGCGGAAAGCCGTAGGTGTCGTACAGCTTGAACGCGTCCTCACCCGACACCGTGCCGGCCGGCCCGCGCGTCAGCTCCTCCAGCCGTCTGAGACCCCCCTCGATGGTCTCCAGGAAACGCTCCTCCTCGGCCCTCGTGACACTCTCGATGTGGCTCGCCTTCTCCCGCAGCTCGGGATAGACATCGCCCAGATTGTCCACCACGACCTGAGCGAGAGGGGCGAGCGTGGGCTCCTCTCGACCCAGGAGATAGGCGTGCCGCACCGCGCGCCTGAGAATACGCCTGAGCACGTAACCGCGGCCGTAGTTCGAGGGATAGACTCCGTCGGCCAGGAGAAACGCCACGGCCCGCGCATGGTCGGCCAGCACGCGGAACCCCACACCCTCCGGTCCCTCGTGATACGGCTTCTCGATCAGCTCCTCTGCGCGATCTATGATCGGCATGAACAGATCGGTGTCGTAGTTCGACTCCACATCCTGCATGACGGCCGCGATCCGCTCCAGACCCGCACCTGTATCGACCGAGGGCGCGGGGAGAGGTGGGCGGGAGCCATCGGGCTGCTGGTCGAACTGCATGAAGACCAGGTTCCAAATCTCGAAGAGCAACCCCTTCTCACCCAGCTCGATGAATTCGGACAGGGAGG
>JBHIEQ010000217.1:0-5341 GCA_046760725.1 Gemmatimonadales bacterium | reverse complement strand
AGCGACACTCTCGTGACGCCCGCGGCGATCCATCGCCCGACGGTGTGCTCCGTCACGTCGTCGGGGTTCGCTTCGATGGTCACCTCGTAGTCCGGGTGGGCACAGTCCGCTCGCTCGACGTCCAGCATGTATGCCACGAGACGTTCCGTTTGCTCCGCGGCAAGAAGTGAAGGCGTCCCGCCTCCGAGGTATAGAGTCACGAGCGGCTCGCCGTTCCAGCGCTCCCGTTCGCGCTTGATGCTGTGCTCTTTGAGTACAGCGTCCATGTAGCGCCGGGCGGGGACCTCTTTGCGCACCGCGACCGCGAAATCGCAATAGACGCAGCGGCGCCGGCAGAAGGGAACGTGGATGTAGAGGTGGCGCACGTGTGAAAGCTAGCGCCGTGTCTCGGGATTTCGCACGACCGAGCGGCCTAGTCCCGTCGCACTAGCTCGTGAGCGCGAGTCTCTTGAACACCTTCCCTTGCTCCTGCATCACGAGGCCTCTGATCTCCAGATTCGTGAGCAGCGCCAGCGCCTCCGCCGCAGGGCGCTTGATGTGGTCGGCGACGTCGTCCACGTGTTCCACGCCCAACGAGAGCGCGTCGAGCACCCGTCTCTCGTCCTGGGAGAGATCACTGGGGAGCGAGACGGCCGGCACGTGGGCCGCTATGCCGTACTCCTCCAGGATATCGCGCAGCCCGAGCGCCGCCTTGGCTCCCGCCTGGATCAACCGGTTGCAGCCCAGGGAGAGCGGGCTCGTGATCTGACCGGGCACGACGAGCACCTCTTTTCCCTGTTGCAGCGCGCAGTCAACGGTGATGAGCGCACCCGAGCGCTGGCGCGCCTCGACAACGAGCGTTGCTTTGGCGAGTCCGCTGATCAGTCGGTTCCGTTTGGGGAAGCTGCCGGCGTGCGGCCTGCTGCCGGGGGGAGACTCCGTAATTAGACACCCCCCGGCCTGGACGCGCTCGTACAGCCGGCGGTTGGCCGAAGGGTACACGACCCCCAGGCCGTTGCCGAGAACGCCCACCGTATCGCCCCCCTGGTCGAGCGCAGCTTGGTGAGCGACGGCATCCAGTCCGCGCGCCATGCCGCTCACGACGACGAGCCCTGCTCTAGCCGCGCCACCCGCGAGAAAGCGGCACGCCTCAGTGCCGTAGCGCGTGTGCATGCGGCTCCCGACGACGGCGATCGCCTCCCGGTTGAGGATCTCCAGCCTTCCGGCCGCGAAGAGAATGAGGGGCGCGTCGGGGATCACTGCGAGCGCTGCGGGAAACCGCGGGTCGTGGGGGACGAGTACGACACCGCCCAGCTCGCGGGTACGTTCTACCGCCGTGCGACCCTCCTCCAGGGAGGCCCGCCGGACGGCTGTCGCCGTGCGGCGACCCATTCCGGGCACCTCGGCCAGCTCTTTCTCCGTTGCGGCGAGTGCGGCCTCCGCCGAGCCGAAGCGCGACAGCATGAGATCGACGAGCGCGCGGCCGATTCCCGGAACGAGCGCGAGCGTTACATAGTGGATGTCAGTCACGTCAGGGGAGCGGGATGGTGCGTTGCGGGGCGGCGCCTCGCGAGACGGCCAACAGCCGCCACAGCGCCTCCGTGAGGTCATCGATACCGCGGTGTGCCACGGCGGAGACCGCGAGCACGGTTTGCGCGTCGGGCGCGGCGAGGGTGGGAAGCTCTTCGTCGGGGCCGAGCAGATCCGATTTCGCGAGTACGACGAGATGCGCCTTGCGCGCGAGCTCCGCGCTGTAGGCTCGCACTTCATCCCGCAGGTTGTCGTACTGCGATTGCACATCACCCAGGTCGGGCGACACCAGGTACGCAAGGACTGTCGAGCGCTCTATGTGTTGCAGGAAGCGGTCGCCCAGCCCCTTGCCCTGGTGCGCGCCCTCGATGATGCCGGGTATGTCGGCCACGACGAACGACCGGTCGCCGGAGAGCCCGACTACGCCGAGGTTGGGCTCCAGCGTAGTGAACGGATAGTCCGCGATCTTGGGCCGAGCCGCGGAGACGACTGAGAGCAACGTGCTCTTGCCCGCGTTGGGGTATCCTACGAGCCCCACGTCGGCAATGGTCTTGAGCACCAGCTCGATGCGGCGCTCCTCCCCGTACTCCCCCGACTCCCATTCGCGCGGTGCCTGGTGCGTGGGGGAGGCGAACCTCGCGTTGCCGCGCCCGCCCCGGCCACCTTTGGCTACGAGCAGCTTCTCCCCCGCCCCAACAACTTCTCCGAGCACTTCGCCGGTGGCAGCGTCCTTGATCACCGTCCCCGGCGGGACCGGCAGGTAGAGATCGGCGCCCGATTTGCCCGTCTTGTTTGATCCCTGACCGTGCCGACCACGTTCGGCGTGCCAGTGGGTGCGGTAGCGGTAGTCGAGCAGTGTTCCGAGGTTGGGGTCGGCTCGTACGAACACGCTCCCGCCCCGGCCGCCGTCGCCGCCGTCGGGTCCGCCTTTGGGCACGTATTTCTCCCTGCGGAACGAGACACAGCCGGCGCCGCCCGCGCCCCCCTGGACGTGGATGGTGGCGGTGTCAATGAAGGTCATCGGCCCTCCCCGTTTCACCCCGCCATGGCAGAAGGCGCGCTCCGGCGCCTGCCGGCGTACGGTCCCAGGCGCATGGTCAGCGAATATGTAACCTCACCCGCGCTGCTCGATCATCGATCTCCTGCGGGCTGCATCAAACAAACGCGATCTCTCCCTCGGCCCGGATGACGCCCACCTGGTCCTCGCGCGTGTTGCGGATGGGCAGCTCCTGAGCCTCGGGTACGAGGGAGCCCGGGGGCGGCTCGACGCCGAGTTGGCCGAGCACCGCCATCACGGCGACGATGGCCGCCCGGTTGTCGCCGTCTTCGACCTTGAGGGCTAGGCCCCAGCCCCGCGGGATGAACGCGCCGGCGTACACGCCCCCCGCGCCCACCTTGACGAGGAGTCTCCCCTCGTAGCGGCGCATTAGCTCCGTGTCGAGCCGGCCCGTGCCCGCGACGAACTCGGGGTGGCGAAGCATCGACGAGACGACCGTTGTCGGCCCTGTGGCGTCGCTCGTCGCCAGTCGCGCGTACGCAGTGGCCAAGGACGCGAGGGGCACGGTGAACGACGGCACGCCGCAGCCGTCGGTGCCGTGTCCGATCTCGGTCGCGGTCATGCCGATGTAGGTCGGCAGCTCCCGCACGATCCGTTGCTGCACCGGGTGGCGGATCTCGTGGTAGCCTCGAGTCTCCCAGTCGTGGTACTTCGCCAGGGCGAGCATGCCGGTGTGTTTCCCGGAGCAGTTGTTGGCGATGGGAGACGGAGCCACTCCCGCGATCTCGGGGTTCCTGGCATCACCGATCACGGAGAGCTCTTTCCAGAGCGGCGCGTGCGGTCCGCAGATCAAGTCCCCTTCGCTGAACTCCAGGCGGGCGAGAAGTTCGTGCACCGCGTTCACCTGGAACTCCTCGGAGTTGTGCGAGGCACACGCGAGGGCCAGCTCGGTGGAGCTGATGGCGAACCGCTCTGCGGCGCCGTCCTCCACCAGGGGGAGGGCTTGGAACGGTTTGGCGGCGGAGCGCATGAAGGTGACCCGTGCGGGGTCGCCCGCGCGCGCCACGAGTGTCCCCTCACTGTCGGTCACGGCGACGGAGACGTGGTGCGTGGATTCCACGGTGTTGCCGCGGACGTTGTGGATCAGGAGCTCGCTCATGGCAGGGCCAAACATAGGTGGTTGGGCGCGTGGGTGGTACGGCCTCGTGTGCTGCGATTCAGCGCCGGTGGCCTCGCGGACCGGCAGTGCCCGCGCGCGCCCCGGTACTTCCCGTACGAGCCACGAGCCGCAAGTGGCTTGACGTTTCACCGAAGGCGCGCTTAGGAACCGCCGGTCCGCTCGCCCCGCCCGCCGCATGCGCAACGAACCACTCCGGCGCAGCACTCTAGCGCTCTGCGCGACCGGGCGGCAGGTTTCGTGTTGACACTCAGTCGGATGCGCCCCCGACGTGACCACTGTTCTGCTAGTGGACGACGATGCCGCGGTCCGCAAGGCTCTTTCCAAGACGCTGCGTCAGACGGGCCTGACAGTCGTCGTGGCCCAAGACGGGCGAGATGCGCTCGCGAAGCTCCACGAGCAGGAGGTGCATGCGGTAGTCAGCGACGTCAGGATGCCGCACATGGACGGGATGCAGTTCTTCGAGGCGCTGTGTCGCGGCCGTCCCGATTTGTCCCAGCGGGTTCTGTTCATCACCGCATGGAGTCACGAAGCTCCCGTGACGGAGTTTCTGAAACGCAGCTCATGCCCCTTCCTAGCGAAACCGTTTGACATGAACGAGTTCCTCGAGGCGGTCCGCACGGTGATCGGCGGTGAGGCGTCGTCGGACCGGGTGGAAGGTCGCGCCGACAGCCCCGGAGCGGCGGGTCGCGGGTCGATCACCTACCTGCCTCTGGACGCTGAGAGGACGCGCAAGTCGGGCGTCGGACAGGTAGGGAAGAGACGCCCGTCCGTCGAGCGCCGCGCCAAGCCTCGCTCGGCCCGCCAGAATGCTGCAACGGACGTTGTTCAGGCGATAGTCCGCGATCCGAGCGCAGCCGCCGAAGAGTTGCTGCGCGACCTGGAGGAGGGGGCCGATCCGGATGTGGTGCTCGGGTTGCTCGACGCGGCGGAGGCTGCGCTCGCCCTTCGCGGCGTCTCGAAGAGCACGACCATCGAGGCATTACGCAGCAGGATCAGCCGTCACATTCAATGATCAAGCAGGATTCCATTGAGCCCGTGGCGGACGTCGTCGTGTCTTGACGATCGACGATGTTTCCAGCCGAACCCGTGTCAAATGCCGTCCTCAGAATCCCGGCGCCCGGGGCGCAGGAGACAGCCCGGGCGCCTGAATCTCGGCGCACGACGTACTCGTGGCCGGTGGGTCTAGTGTCGGTGGGGCACCATTCTCGGAGCGCCCTCCTCGAAGGAGTACGGGGCATCCCCGCAGTCCAGGTCGGGATTGGTTGGTGAGAACACGCCTGCCGGATTGTGTTTCCAGAGCCAGACATGGAGGTCGTAGTGATGCAGGCCCTCGGGCATGAGCGGTCTATGGCCCTCCATGGGTCCCTGAAGCTTGTTGCCGAATATCGATGGCGGCTCTGAGCCTACCACTTCGACCGGCACGAACCACTCAGCTGCGACGAGGCGCAGCTTGTCGCCGTCCGGCTCGTAGATCAGCACTTGGGGCAAGGCGGGATCGAGCGTGGGTCCGATCAGCTGGAGGTTGAGGAAGTGGACGCCCATGCCTCCTGGAGGGTAGTTCATGGTGCCGTCGGAGCCGCCTTCCGGGTACTCGATACAGCCGAGGGTCGAGAAGTAGCCGTCGTGCACGGCTACGACAGGGTCCTGGTATTTCT
>JBHIEQ010000216.1:0-5368 GCA_046760725.1 Gemmatimonadales bacterium | reverse complement strand
GGCTCCTCGTCTCGAAACCGGTTCACTCCGACCACCACGCGCCGGCCCGCCTCGATCTCGCGCTGTTGCCGGTACGCCGACTCGGCGATCGCGTCCTGGAAATAGCCGCGCTCGACGGCGCGCGCAGCGCCGCCCAATCGGCCGATTTCCCCGAGCAACTTCCCGGCACCGCGCTCGATTTCATCGGTGAGTGATTCCACGTAGTAGGAGCCGCCGAGGGGATCGACTACTTCGGCCACGCCCGACTCGTGTGCGAGGATCTGCTGCGTCCGGAGTGCCACGCGAGCCGCCTCGGGCGAGGGGAGCGCCAGCGCCTCATCATAGCTATTCGTGTGAAGCGACTGCGTGCCACCGAGCGTTGCCGCAAGCGCTTGCACTGCCACCCGCACGATATTGTTGAGTGGCTGCTGTGCAGTGAGCGTGGAGCCGCCGGTCTGCGTGTGGAACCGGAGCATGCAGCTCCGATCGTCGGCGTCGTATCGCTCCCGCAAGAGCTTTGCCCAAAGCCGCCGCGCAGCCCTGAACTTCGCCGCCTCCTCGAAGAGATCGTTGTGCGCCGCAAAGAAGAACGAGATCCTGGGCGCAACGGCCGCAATCTCAAGCCCGACCCCAACGACGCGATCGAGATACTCCAGCCCGTCGGCGAATGTGAACGCCACCTCCTGCACCGCCGTCGCACCCGCCTCGCGCATGTGATAGCCGCTGATCGAGATGGGGTTGAAGTTCATGCCGTCTGCCGACACGAACCGCATGAGATCCGTCGCCAACCGCAACGAGGGCTCCACCGGATAGATGTACGTCCCCCGCGCGATGAATTCCTTCAAGATGTCGTTCTGAACCGTGCCCCGAAGCGCCTTGCGCGACACTCCCCGCTCTTCGGCCACGACTACGTACATCGTGAAGAGAATCGCGGCCGTGGCGTTGATGGTCATCGACGTGGAGACGCGGTCGAGGGGAATCCCATCGAACAACCGTGACAGATCGTCAACCGTGTCGATGGCTACGCCGGCCCGCCCTACCTCCCCCTCGGCCATGGGGGCGTCCGAGTCGTATCCCATTTGTGTCGGCAGATCAAAGGCTACCGACAGCCCCGTCTGACCAGCATCGAGCAGCTCGCGAAAACGCCGGTTGGTCTCCTCGGGGGTGCCGTAACCGGCGTACTGCCGCACTGTCCACAGACGACCACGGTACATGGTCTCGTGAATGCCGCGCTTGAACGGAAACTCCCCGGGCCGCTCGGCCGCGGCCGGGACGTCATCGGGAAGGTAAGTCTGCTTGAGCGGTATACCTGAGGGAGACCTGCGGTCAGTCAATGAAACGCTTCCCTTCCCCTACCGAGCCGGACTCGGCTGGCAGGCCGACGACCGACTAATCACCGGACTCGGCTAGGGTGCGCTCCACGAACGACACGTCCTCCTCACTCCCGATCACGAGCGGCGTGCGCTGATGCAGCTCCTCCGGCTCGATGTCGAGTATGGGACGCTTCCCGTCGGATGCCGCACCGCCCGCTTGCTCGGCGACGAACGCGAGGGGCGCCGCCTCGTAAAGCAAGCGCAACTTGCCACTGGGCGACCTGTCGTCCCCCGGATACATGAACACGCCCCCCGCCAGCAGATTCCGGTGGAAATCGGCAACCAGCGACCCGATGTAGCGCGCGTTCTTGCGGGAGCTGCTGCTGTCCACGCCCTTGAACTGCTGCACCACCCTGCGGTAGCCGTCGTTCCAACGAGCATAGTTGCTCTCATTTACGCTGTAGTACTTGCCGACCTGCGGCGTCCTGATATTGGCGTGGCACAATCGGAACTCTCCGATCGCGGGATCGAGCGTGAAGAGGTGAGCGCCACCGCCAGTCGTATATACGAGCACGGTGCTCGAGCCGTAGATGATATACCCCGCCGCAACCTGCGTTCGGCCGCGCTGGAGACAGTCTCCCAGCGTCCCCGGTCCGCGCTCGCTGAGACGCCGGTGAATCGAAAAGATCGTTCCGATCGAAACATTCACATCGATGTTGGACGAACCGTCGAGCGGGTCGAACACGACCACGTACTTGCCGGGTCCGTTCTTCTCCGGAACCGGGACGTGGTTCTCCTCCTCCTCGGACGCCATGGCACACACGAGGCCGGTGGGCTCCAGCGCCTGCCTGATCACGTCGTTCGCAATCACGTCCAGCTTCTGCTGCTGCTCTCCCTGAACATTGGTGCTCCCCGCGGACCCCAAAACGTCAACCAGCCCCGCCCGGCGCACATAGCCCGCGATCACTTTGCCGGCGAGAGCGACGTCGTAGAGCAGGCTGGTGAGATCACCCGTGGCACCCGGATGCAGGCGCTCCTGTTCCAGAATAAACCGTTCAATGGTAACAATCGCAGGATGTGGCACTTTACCCTTCCCCCAAACGTTCTGGGTCCGCCCTGAGCGACCTCAAGATAGCGCCCATCACTCCGGATCGTCACCGTTCCGCCCTGGTCGGTGCGGTAAGTTCGCACACCGCGAGCCGCCAAGCGATCTAGCACCTCGGGCGCGGGATGTCCGTACCGGTTGCGCCCCACACTGATCACCGCGACGCGCGGCCGGACGACGTCCAGCCAACGCTCGGTCGTGCCACCGGCGGAGCCATGATGGGCCACCTTGAGCAGGTCCACAGCCGGCACGGAGTCGGCGAGGGCCCATTCCGCGGCCGAGCCAATATCCCCCGCGAGCAGCGCGTCGAAGCATCGATATCGTAAGTGAATGACGACGGAGTTCTCGTTGGGGATCGCGTTCCGTCGAATCCATCGCTCAGACGGGTGGAGAACGGCAAACGTCACCGAATCGATCACAAGAGTGTCGCCGCGGCGCGCCGCCCTCCACTGCACTCCCAGCTCATCGACGACGGTCAGATGCTCCACGTATAGCTCCGTGCCGAGCGGCTGGCCGGGCTCCATCAAAAGGATCGGGTCCAGCGAGCGCACCACGGCGGGCACACCACCCAGATGATCCGCGTCACCGTGTGAGACGATCATCGCCGCGAGCCGCTCGGTACCTTGCTGCCGGAGAAAAGGAAGCACGCGGCTCCGCCCGGCGTCGCCCGTCGCGCCACGCGGCCCGGCGTCGACCAGAACCCATTGCCCTCGAGGCGTCCGAACCGCGATCGCATCCCCCTGCCCTACGTCGATCACATGCAGCGCGAATCCGCGCGGCCCGAGCGTCCGTTCCAGCGCCGTGAATGCCGTCGATCCCCAGGACACCAGGACCGCCACGGCCAGCGTTCTCTTCCTGCGCGCACGCCACGAGATGCGCGGGCGGCCCGCCCACACGAACACCCCCAGGAGGGCCGCCCAAGGGAGTGCGAACTCCAGGCCCGCGCGTCCCGTGACGTGCCCTCCGGGCAGTGCTGCTGCCCAAAAGGCGACTCGCTCAATCGCGAGCAGCGCCATCCCGGCTCCGGCAGCCAGCACCTCGCCACCCAAGAGACTGGCAAACACACCCGGTACCGCCGCTCCGGCGAGAGGCACCGCAACCAGGTTGGCCACCACACCGACGGGAGCCACGGCGCCGAAAGCCCACGCGGTGATCGGTGCGGTTGCCAGTGTCGCGCCCAGCGACGCCGCCGCGAGCCGCGCAACGGCGTGACCGCGCCAGGCTCGCGGAAGAAGATCCCGACCCGCTCTCACGCCCCAGACGGCCGCCACCGAGAGCCACGCGCCGACCGCGGTGACGGCATCCCGATCTATCGCGAGCACCGCGAGCACTGCGACCGCCAACACTGCTGACAGCGGCGGATGGCGCTGGCGTACCCGCGCCAGGGCGTAGATTGTGACGAAGCCCGCTGCCCTCGTGGCGGGCGGCGGAAAACCGAGCAGTGCCACATAACCCCACACGAGCGCCGCGCTCCACAGCCAGCTCGTGCGCCTCGCGCCCAACCCGCGGCACACTAGTGCCAACCAAGCCGCGACCACTCCCACGTGAAGCCCCGATATGGCGAGCAGATGAGCCAGGCCCGCGGAAGCGAACCGGCGCCTGAAGCCCGGATCGAGATCGTCGCGCCGCCCGAGCACGAGCGCCTCCACCACCGGAGCCCGCGCGCCGTAGAGCCGCTCAATGCGGTCGGCGATCCGCTCCCGCACCGCGAAGCGCCATGACCGCCCGGCGGCGAGGGTGCGCACGTGCCGCGCGCTGAATACACCGCTCGTGCGGTAGGTCCCCACAAGCACCGCGAGCTCACCGCCCCTCGTATCGCTCCCACGCATACGTACACGGAGCCTACCACCGCACCCCTCCACGGCATGGACCACGGAGGCCGTCGTCGTGCCGCGTCGGCCGGGGCGATCCCATAGCCTCACCACCGCCGCCTGCGGGCCCGGCTGCCATACGCTGCGGCACTCCGAGCGCTTCTCCACCTGACCCAGCAGTCCGGCGACCGAGCCAAGGAGCCAGGCACCCGCCACAGCCCCCCGCCAGCGTAGCAAGCCGCTCGCCGCGAGCCCGGCAAGCACGAGGAGCAGAATCACTCGCGACGGTGCCAAAACAACGAGGCCGGCCAAGAGGCCGACCCCGTAGGCGATGGCGAGCAGGGTCACGGGCGGCATCCGCGCCGCCCTAGCTTACCCGGTCCCGGCGTGCCCCGCGCGGGGATTCTCCTGCACGCGACGGAACCCGTCGAGCAGCGCAACGGAGATATCGGCCACATCCTGCTGTCCCTGGAGCCGCACGCTCGTTATCACCTCGCCTTCCCGCTTCGCCACGTAGCGCGGAGGAATCCGATTGAGCGCGTACACCATGACGTCCGTGCGGCAGTCGTCGCAGCCGCAGAATCCCCGGACCGACGGTGCCAGCCGCTCGTACTCCCGCGCCACGATCTCCTCGATCACGTTTCTCACCCCACGACGGCCAACTCCCTTCCCGACACCACTGGGACGCCTGTGAACGTCGCTCCGGTCGTTCCGGTGAGGCGAACATGGAGAAAGGAGCCGATCCAGGCGGATGGCCCGCCGAGCAGCACGACTTTATTGGTCCGCGTGCGTGTCTGCAAGAGACCACCGCGCCGCGCGGGCTTCTCGACCAGCACCTCATGCGTGGTACCCACGAGATCGGCGTTCTTGCGGCGAGCCACCTCCCGCACCGCCGCGATGAGCCGCTCGAGCCGCTCGCCCGCGACCGCATCCGGTACATGATCCGGAAGCCTAAGCGCACCGGTGCCCTCGCGCGGTGAGTACCGGAACGTGAAGGCTTCATCGAACTCGACCTCCCGCACCAGCGAGAGCGTCTCCTGGAAGTCCTTCTCCGTCTCTCCCGGGAATCCGACGATGACGTCCGTCGTGATCGCGATATCAGGTATCGCTCGACGCAAATCCGCCACACAACGGAGAAAACGTCGCCGGTCGTAGCGTCG
>JBHIEQ010000215.1:0-5386 GCA_046760725.1 Gemmatimonadales bacterium | reverse complement strand
TGAGGTGATAGTAGGAACGATCACCTGGGAGCTCCACCTGAACGGGTGCCGCTCTCTCAAGGACAAGAGGCGGATCTTGAAGAGCCTCAAGGATCGTCTGCATCAGCGATTCAACGTGTCGGTCGCGGAAACCGGCCATCACGACCTGTGGCAGCGCGCCGAGCTCTCGTGCTGCGTTGTGGCGCGCGACACTCGGCAGGCCGAGGCCGTACTGCAGTCGGCGGATCAGCTCGTCTCACAGGACCGTCTCGCTCGCATCATCGATTCTTCCACCACCCTCTCGTGAGCGCGGCCCCGAGACACCGACCCGAGCGCGTGGGCCAGCTCCTGAAGGAGACCCTGACCGACGCGCTGGCGACCGAGCTCAAGGACCCCAGGGTCGGGTTCGTCACCGTGACGGCGGTGCACATGTCGCCTGACTGCACGCACGCGAGGGTGATGGTGAGTGTCATGGGGAGCGAGGACGAGAAGACGAAGGCGATGGACGGCCTGGTGAGCGCGACTGGGTTCCTTCGCAGCTACATCGCGCGCAATCTCTCACTCAGGACCGCGCCGGAATTGCACTTCCAACTGGACCGTGGACTGGAGCATGCCGCGCGGATCAACCGGATCCTGGCCGGGCTGAGGGGCGACAAACGGACCTGAGGCCCGGATTCCTACTGATCGACAAGCCGCATGGCCCGACGTCCCATGACGTGGTGGCGCAGGTGAGACGCGTCTTGGGCGAGCGCAGGGTGGGACACGCGGGAACACTCGATCCGTTCGCGACCGGGTTGCTGCTTGTGCTGGTCGGCCGTGCCACGCGCCTTGCGCGTTTCCTCGCGACTTTGACCAAGCGCTACGAGGGTGTAGTGCGGCTGGGAGTGACGACATCCACCGACGATGCGACCGGCGACGTGTTGTTCGAGAGCCAGCGCTGGCGGGACATAGGCGACCAGGAGGTACGCCGCGCGTTGAGAGATCTGGAGGGGAAGCGCGAGCAGCGGCCGCCCGTGTACTCGGCGAAAAAGATCGGCGGCGTGCCCGCTCATCGTCGAGCGAGGAGAGGCGAAGCCGTGGAGCTGCCCTCCTCAACGGTCGTGATACACCGGCTCCGGATGACCCGTAGGGAAGGGGCGCGTGTGCAGTTCGAAGCGGAGGTGGGCAGCGGCACCTACATGCGCGCCATCGCGCGAGACCTGGGACGGTCGCTGGGATGTGGTGCACACCTGGCGAGCCTGAGAAGAGAGGGCATAGGCCCGTTCAGCGTGGTCGAAGCGCTCCCGCTCGATGAACTTGGCAGAGGAGAGCCGGTTCTGCGGGGGGTGAGGGAGCTGGTCGGCCATCTGCCGATACTCGAAGTCGGCGACGCGGAGGGGGAGCGAGTCGCTCACGGCCGGGCAATTCGGGCCGAGATTGCGACGGGTCAGCCGGTCGCTATCCTGGCGGGCGGGGATCTCGTTGCCGTGGCCGAGCCGAAGGACGGCCTGTTGAAGCCCCGAGTGGTGCTCCGCGGATGAGCGCGGCCGCGCTGCCCGACGCCGCCAACGGGACGGTGATAACAGTCGGGACCTTCGACGGCGTTCACCTCGGGCACCAGCGGGTCCTGGAGGAGATCGCGGTGCGCGCGCGGCGTGCGCGGCGGCGGAGTGTGCTCGTCACATTCGAGCCGCACCCGCTCAAGATCGTGAACCCTCAGGCCGCGCCGCATCTCCTCACCCTGCCCCACGAACGGCGCGAGATACTGGCACAGAGCGAACTGGATGCGGTGGTGTTCATGGCGTTCACCGCGGACCTGTCGCAGTACTCGCCGCAGGCGTTCGTCGAGCTCTTGCTCTCACGGTTCCATCTCAAGGAGCTGGTGATCGGATATGACCACGGCTTCGGCAGGGGACGCGCCGGGGACGCGAGGCTGCTCGAGCGGCTGGGGGAATCATTGGGATTCGACGTCGATGTAGTGGCGGAAGTCGATCTTGGCGGCCGGCCCGTGTCGTCCACGCTCGTGAGACGCGCGGTCGGGGGAGGGGATCTGGAGACGGCCCGCAAACTGTTGGGTCGGCCCTACTCGCTCACCGGCCGGGTGGTTCGCGGCGCGGGGCGCGGAGCGGAAGTCGGCTATCGCACGGTGAACCTTGCGCCGCCGGATCCCGACAAGCTTCTCCCGCCTGATGGGGTGTATGCGGTCCGGGTGGAGTGGCGGCACGGACGGGCCGGCGGCATGATGCACCAGGGTCCGCGCCCGACGTTCGGCGAGAACGACCGCAGCCTCGAGGTACACTTGTTCGAGTCGGATGTGCACCTCTACGGAGAGATGGTCAAGCTGTCATGGATCCGCCGTCTGCGGGGAGTGCGCTCGTTTACTTCTCGCGAAGCGCTCAAGGCGCAGCTGGACAAGGACTTCCGGGAGGCCCGCAGCGCGTTGACAGGGTGACGGGCACCGGCTAGTCATTAACGCCCTCCAAGCGTCGTAGGGACGATGTTTTCGACGATTCGTGGCCGTATAGCCGTGATAGCCGTGCTCGCGCTGGGGAGCATCTGGTCGCTCCTGCCGCGCGATGTCACCGTGCGGGAGCGCGGACCGGACGGCCGCATGAGGGACATCACGGTGCGGCGCGTTCCGATCAAGCTGGGCCTCGACCTCCAGGGCGGGATCCATCTCGCCCTGGAAGTGGATGAAAGCCAGAGTCCGGTGGCCGACCGGGCGGACGCGCTCGATCGCGCCCTCACCGTCGTCCGCACGCGCATCGACGAGTTTGGCGTCTCAGAGCCGTTGATACAGAAGGTCGGCACCGACCGGCTGGTCGTGGAGCTCGCCGGCATCGAAGACCCAGCCCGCGCCATCGAGGTGGTGCGGCGCACGGCATTTCTCGAATGGCGCATCACCGACATGCAGGAACGCTTCGCCGGTGCGATCGAGGCGATCGACCGTGCCTTGCTCGCGGCGGGCGTGACGGCGGAGGGCGGCGAGCGCAAGGCGGAGCCCACGGCCCTCGAGCAGCTGCTCCGGCCGGACACCGGGCAGGGGGAGACGGACACCACTGAGGCCAAGGAGGACAGCCTATTTACGGTGGACCGGCCGGGTCCGCTCAGCTCCCTGCTGTACAACGGAGAGATCCCCGGCGAGTTCTTGGTGCCCGAGGAGGACTACCCGCATGCCGACAGCCTGATCAACCTGCCGGTGGTCCAGAACAACCTGCCGCGAGGCCTCGAGCTCGTGTGGGCCACCGAGCCGATCTCACAGGCCGGACGATCGTACCGTCCCATCTACTCGGTGGAGCGCCGGCCGGTGATCCGGGGTGATCAGCTAACCGACGCCCAAGCGACCATCGACCCCACCACCAACCAGGCCATCGTCCGATTCGAGCTGACCAGATCGGGAGGGCGCACATTCCGCCGGGAAACGCGGCAGCACGTGAACGACTATATGGCGATCATGCTCGAGGGGAGGGTCTTCGGCCGTCCTCCCATCATCCGTGACGAAATAGGGAGAACCGGGCAGATCGAGTTGGGTAGTCAGAGCCTTCAGGAGGCGCAGGACCTGGCCCTGGTACTCCGGGCCGGGGCCCTTCCCGCACCGCTGGTCATCGTCGAAGAGCGCACGGTGGGACCGAGCCTTGGGCGGGACTCGATCGACCAGGGGATTCGCGCGGCGCTGATCGCCGCGGCCGTGGTCATCCTGGTGGTGGCGGCTTATTACCGGCTGACAGGTTTCCTGGCAATCGTCGCGCTGGGATTCTACGGTCTCTTCACGCTGGGCGGGCTGGCCATGTTCGGCGCGACGCTCACGCTGCCCGGTCTGGCCGGATTCGCGTTGTCGGTGGGAATGGCCGTCGATGCCAACGTGCTGATATTCGAGCGTATCAGGGAGGAACTGGCGCAGAGCAAGACGGTGAGAACGGCCGTAGACTCGGGTTTCCAGCACGCGATGTCGGCGATCGTGGACTCCAATATCACGACTGTGCTCACCGCGTTGTTCCTCTTCCAGTTCGGGACCGGCCCGGTGAGGGGGTTCGCGGTCACGCTCATCGTCGGCATTCTGGCCTCGTTCATCACGGCCGTGTTCGTGACCCGCACCATGTTTCTCACGTGGCTGCAGCTCAGGCCGGCCGTCAAGGAGCTTTCCATCTGATGATCCGGATCTTTGCCGACGCGAACTACGATATCCTCACCGCGCGCAAGATTGCGTACTTGGTATCCGCTGCCGTAATCGTTCCAGGGATCTTGTTTCTGTCGGTGCGGCCGCTGAACGAGAGCATCGAGTTCACGGGTGGGACGTTGCTTCAGATCAGGGCCACCGACCCCACGGCGATGCAGACGGAGACGATCCGAACCGCCCTCGACGCCGCCGGCGTGGGCGGCGCCGAGATTCAGAGATTTGGAGCGCCCGGAGACGGCGAGTACGTGATTCGCGCGCGGCTGGGCCTCGAGAGCGCGACGTCGGAGGAGGCTACCCAGGAAACGGCGGCCGTGGTCGAGCGGGCGCTCACCGAAAGCTTCGGCGAGGGGGCGTTCGAGACTGAGCGCACCGAGGCGGTGGGGCCCAAGGTGGGAGGCGAGCTGCGCCAGAAAGCACTGCTCGCCATCCTGATGTCGTTCGGCGCCACGTTGATCTACCTCTGGTTCCGATTCGAGTGGCGCTTCGGCATTGCCGCAATCGTTGCGACGGCGCACGACACGACGGCAGCCGTGGCGTTCATGTCGCTCATGAACCTGGAGATCACGCTGGTCGTAGTCGCTGCGGTTCTCACGATCGTGGGATACTCGCTGAACGACACGATTGTGGTGTTCGACCGGGTCCGGGAGAACCTGCGCAAGTACAAGAGGAAGAACCTGTACGAGATTCTCAACCGCAGTATCAACGAAACGCTGCCACGCACGTTGCTGACCAGCGTCACGACCCTCGCGGCCACGATCTCGCTGCTCGTGTTCGGCAGCGAAGTGATCGCGGGTTTCGCCCAGATGATGACTTTCGGCATCATCGTGGGAACCTTCTCATCCATCTACATCGCCTCACCGGTCCTCTTGGCCATTGAGCGCCGGTGGCCGGGCGAGGACGTGCGCGGCGCAAAGGTGATCCCGCACGAGCGGGTCACCGTCGCCGGCTGAACGCGTTTCCCTCCGCGGCGCCGCGGTGCTCATCGACACCCACTGCCATCTAGGCGACCAGCAGTTCGACGCCGACCGCAGCGAGGTGGTGGCGCGCGCCGCAGCAAACGGGGTGCTGCACGTGGTGGTGGTCGCGGATTCGGCCGACGCCACGGTGAAGTGCATCGAGCTAGCCGACGAGCCGGGCCTCTCGGCCACCGCCGGCGTGCACCCGCACAGCGCCTCGACATGGAATGACGAGGTACACGCCCGGCTGGCCGCCGCAGCCTCGAATCCCGTGGTCGTGGCCGTGGGCGAGACC
>JBHIEQ010000214.1:0-5392 GCA_046760725.1 Gemmatimonadales bacterium | reverse complement strand
TGAACCTAGGTCAAGCCAGCGCTGACCCCCACGCGCCCCCGCCGCCCCACCGCCCCCTCCCGCCACCAGGGTCAAGTCGTCTCCGCCTCTGCCTTTTCCGGCTGTGCCGTGATAAACGGGCTCGGGACGCCCTCGGCGGCGATCTCCTCCTCCGGCGGCGGAGGTGGCTCGAAACCCTCTGGCGGCTCCACTTCCAGCTCGGAGTACCGGTAAATCCCCGTACCGGCCGGTATCAGGTGCCCGATGATGATGTTCTCCTTCAAACCCAGCAGGTCGTCCTTCGCGCCCCGCATGGCGGCGTCCGTGAGAACGCGCGTCGTCTCCTGGAACGAGGCCGCGGAGATGAACGACTGCGTGGTGAGTGACGCCTTGGTGATTCCCAGCAGGAGCGGCTCGCTCGTGGCCGGCGTCCTGCCCTTCTTGACCACGCGCTCGTTCCTCTCCCGGAAGACCACTTTGTCCACGTGCTCTCCCTCGAGGAAGTCGGTCTCACCTGGATCGACGACCTTGACCTTCTGCAGCATTTGACGGACGATCACACCGATGTGCTTATCGTTGATCTTCACGCCCTGCAGCCGGTAGACCTCCTGCACCTCGTTCAGCAGGTACTCCTGCACGGCGCGTGGTCCCTTGATCCGCAGGATGTCGTGAGGGTTGACCGGACCCTCTGTGAGCCGGTCTCCAGCTCGGACCTTGTCACCCTCGTGCACCCTGAGGTGCTTGCCGGCGGGCACCTCGTACACCTGCGGCGGGCCCGAGTCGGGCACAACCGCCAGCTCGCGCTTGCCGCGCTTGATGTCACCGAACTTGACCACGCCGTCGATCTCCGAGATCGTGGCGGGATCCTTAGGTCGCCGGGCCTCGAACAGCTCCGCCACACGAGGCAGACCGCCCGTGATGTCGCGCGTCTTGTACGCCTCCCGCGAGATCTTCGCCAATGTCTGCCCAGCGTACACCTTCTCGCCGTCGTCCACCGTGAGCTGAGCGCTCTCCGGGATCACGTAGCCGCGGACCTTGCGGTCCTTTCCGCCCTTCCGCTGCACGATCTCGATGTGGGGGTGCAGCTTCTTCTCTCTGTCCTCTACGATCACGCGCTGCCTGAGACCGGTAAGCTCATCCAGCTCCTCACGGACGGTCTCGTCTTCGACGATGTCCACCAGACGCACCCTCCCCGGCACGTCCGTGATGATGGGATTCGCATAGGGATCCCAGGTGAAGAGGAGGCCGTCTCGCTCCACTCTCTGACCGTCGTTCACGGCTAGCTGGGCGCCGAGCGGCACCTGGAATCTGGAGCGAACCTGTCCGTCGTCTGCCAGCAGCAGTAGCTCGCCGTCGTAGCCCGTGACGATCTTACGTCCGTCGGGCGCCCCGACCACCTGGAGTCGCTCACCGAACTCAATTGTGCCCTCCAGTTTGGTCTTACGCGACGTCTGCTCCGCGATGCGAGCCGCCGTCCCGCCGATGTGGAAGGTCCGCAGCGTGAGCTGCGTTCCCGGTTCGCCTATTGACTGCGCGGCGAGGATGCCAACCGCCTCTCCCAGGTCCACCATCTCCATCGTGGCCAGGTTCCGGCCATAGCACATGCGGCACACCCCCCGGCGCGCCTCACACGTCAGGACCGAGCGGATCCTGACTTTCTCGATTCCTACGTCCTCAACGGCCGCCGCGGTGTCCTCATCAATGAGCTGACCCGCCGCAGCCAAGAGCATCGGATCCCCGTGCTCATCGCGCTCATGCGGATCGTACACGTCCTCGGCAGCGACGTTGCCCACGATGCGCTCTCTCAACGGCTCGATGATGTCCTCGCCTTCTTTGAGCGCCGAGATTTCCAACCCGAGGATCGTACCGCAATCCTCCTCTGTAACGGTGACATCCTGGGCCACGTCCACGAGTCGCCGAGTCAGATAACCGGCGTCCGCCGTCTTGAGCGCCGTGTCGGCCAGTCCCTTCCGTGCGCCGTGCGTCGAAATGAAGTACTCCAGCACGGTGAGACCCTCGCGGAAGTTCGACTTGATGGGGCTCTCGATGACCTCTCCGATGCCTCCGGTGAGCTTCTTTTGGGGCTTGGCCATGAGGCCGCGCATGCCCGCCAGCTGTCTGATCTGGTCGCGGCTCCCGCGGCTACCCGAATCGAACATCATGTAGACGGGATTCAGTCCATCGCGCACCTGGTGGAGGTTCTCCACCATGGCGGCCGCCACATCGCTGTTGGCATGCGTCCATGCGTCGATCACCTTGTTGTAACGCTCGCCGAACGTGATCTGTCCCGTCGCGTAGGCCCGCTGGAATCGCTCGACCCGGGCGGTGGCCGCCGATATGATGTCGGCTTTCTCTGCCGGGATCTCCAGGTCGTCCACGCCGATCGAGATACCCGCGACGGTGGCATACCGGAACCCATACTCCTTCATGCGGTCCAGCAGCTCAACGGTCTCCGCCAATCCAGCCCGTCGGTACGACTCGAAGACCAGCTCGGACAGCGAGCGCTTCCGCATGACTTGGTTCTGGAAACCGAGCTCGGCGATAAGCTTCCGCGGCAGAATGCTGTTGAACAACACCCGGCCCGCCGTCGTCGCGATCCAGCGTGAGGCCTGCCCGGCTGCTTCCGGCGGGGGTATGTACCAGAACCAGATGGGCGTGTGGTACTCCAGCCGCCCGGTTGCCACGCCGGTCTCCACTTCAGCAAGCGAGCCGATGCGGGGGGCGCTGTCCAGACGCCGCTCCATGTCGGCCGGGCTCTTAGTCAGGAAGTAGCAGCCGAGCACCATATCCTGACTGGGCTCGGCGACCGGCCGTCCGTCCGAAGGTTTCAGCACGTTGTTGCTCGAGATCATTAGCACCCTGGCCTCGAGCTGGGCCTCGAACGACAGAGGCACGTGCACTGCCATCTGATCGCCGTCGAAGTCTGCGTTGAAGGCCGCGCACACCAGCGGATGTATGCGGATCGCCTTGCCTTCCACGAGCACCGGCTCGAAGGCCTGGATGCCCAACCGGTGCAGCGTCGGCGCCCGGTTGAGCAATACCGGATGATCTCGAATGATGTCTTCGAGGATCTCGTACACCTCCGGGCTTTCCCGTTCCACGATCTTCTTCGCCCGCTTGACCGTCTCGGCGACGCCCTTCTCGACGAGCTTGTGAATTATGAAGGGTTTGAACAGCTCGACGGCCATCGTCTTGGGAAGACCGCACTGGTGCAGCCTCAGTTCGGGACCGACGACGATCACAGACCGCCCGCTGTAGTCAACACGCTTGCCCAAGAGATTCTGTCGGAAGCGTCCCTGTTTGCCCTTCAGCATATCCGAAAGAGACTTGAGAGGACGCTTCCCACGCCCTCGAATCGCCTTCGACCTGCGCCCGTTGTCGAACAGAGCGTCAACGGCCTCCTGTAACATTCTCTTCTCGTTCCGGAGGATCACCTCGGGCGCCCGGTGCTGTATCAGCTTTTGCAGCCGGTTGTTCCGGTTGATAACGCGACGAGCCAGATCATTGAGGTCACTCGTCGCGAACCGTCCGCCGTCGAGCGGCACCAACGGCCTGAGGTCAGGCGGGATGACGGGAACCACGTCCAGAATCATCCAGGCCGGGTTGTTGCGCTCGCCTCCGCCCTCCCCCGAATTGCGGAAGGCGTCCACGATCTTGAGGCGCTTCAGCATCTGCTTCTTGCGATGCTGGCTGGTCTCCGTGGCAATCGCCGCCCTCAACTCCTCCGACAACTTGTCGATGTCGAGCCGGTTCAGGAGCTCGCGGACCGCCGTGGCGCCAATGTCGGCATAGAAGGCCTTGTCACCCTCTTCTTTGGCCTTCGCGCGGAGCTCAAGGTACTGCTCCTCATCGAGCAACTCGTTCGGCTTGACCTCCTGCTCGCCCGGATCGATCACCACGTAGTTCGTGTAGTAGATGATCCGCTCCAGATCGCGCAGCGTCATGTCCAGCAGGTTCCCCATGGGGCTCGGTAGAGTCTTGAAGAACCAGATGTGGGCCACCGGCACCGCCAGCTCGATGTGCCCCATGCGCTCCCGGCGCACCTTGGACAGCGTGACCTCCACGCCACAGCGGTCGCACACGACTCCACGATAGCGAATGCGCTTGTACTTGCCGCAATGGCATTCCCAGTCCTTTACCGGTCCAAAGATCCGTTCGCAGAACAGTCCGTCCTTCTCGGGCTTGAACGACCGGTAGTTGATGGTCTCGGGCTTGGTCACCTCTCCCCAAGACCACCAATAACGCTGCCCCTGTAGGGCGAGGCGCTCCCGCTCCTTGGGGTCGCGCGGCCCCCGAATCTCTTCGGGACTCGCGATCCTGATCTGGATGAAATCGAAGCTCGAACCGCGAGGCTCGCGTGCACTGCGAAAATCGATCATCTGTTACCTACTCCTCGCCGTCGTCAGTGACGCCCAGGGTGACCTTGAGTCCGAGAGCCTGCAGCTCCTTGACCAGCACGTTGAACGACTCGGGGGTGCCGGGCTCCGGCAGGTTCTGGCCCTTCACGATCGCTTCGTAGACACGGCTTCGACCGTTCACGTCATCGGATTTCACCGTCAGAATCTCCTGGAGCGTGTGCGCCGCACCGTAGGCCTCCAGCGCCCACACCTCCATCTCGCCGAACCGCTGCCCGCCGAACTGCGCCTTGCCCGCGAGCGGCTGCTGTGTCACCAGGCTGTAGGGCCCGATGGATCTAGCGTGGATCTTGTCGTCCACGAGATGGGAAAGCTTCATCATGTACAGCGAGCCCACGGTCACCTCGGATCGGAACCACTCGCCGCTCCGACCGTCCCTGAGCCTCATCTTTCCGGCGGGCGTGAGCCCCGCCAGCCGCAGCAACGCCACGACGGCCGCTTCGACGTCGGCCTCGCTCTTGGGTCCCAGCATGGCCGCCAGCTCGGACAGGCCACTGGCCTCCAGCCGCCCTGCGGCATCCTTGCTCAACAGTTTCTCCGCTTCACGGAGCCCGGAGCGGAGCGTCACCTTCTCCGACTTGTCCAGATCCTCGTCCTCTTCCAATCGGGCCGCGTGGAACTCTCGCTGTAGCTCGGCCTCTTCCCTGCCACGCACGGCGATCTCCCTCGCGGCGGCTTCCAGGAAACTCCTGAAACCATGGAAGATGTCGCGCGTACGCTGGCTCAGTGATCTACTACCCAGCTCGTCGAGCCGCACCTGGGTCACATCGGGCCGACCGCCGTTCTTGCCGTCGAAGCGGCGCAAGTCGTCCAGCAACCTTCTCACGTCCTCGGCACTCAACTCCGGTGGAGCGGACGCGAGGCCCAACGCGCGCGCAGCCCAGACGAGACCGGCGAGACGCATCAGGAAGCCTATCTCCAGCTCGTTCGCTCCCTGGAACACCGGCGTCTCCGCGGTGACCCCGAGCACATCGGCGCATAGGCCAAGGTGAGTTTCG
>JBHIEQ010000213.1:0-5444 GCA_046760725.1 Gemmatimonadales bacterium | reverse complement strand
CCCTGGGGGACGGCGCGAGCCGAACGACCGGGGGCTCCTGGAGACCGCGCTGAGAGAGACGCATGAGGAAACAGGTGTTGAGCTCACTCCCGCGACGTGTCTGGGCGAGCTGGACGACCTCGCTCCCTCGACCCCCGTCCTGCCACCGGTCCTGGTTCGGCCCTTCGTCTTCGGCTTGCCGCGACGGCCCGAAACTACTCTGAGCGGAGAGGTGGACCGGATCCTCTGGACCCCGCTGCTGGGTCTCAAGACCGTCGAGGTCGAATCGCAGGTCACCGTGCGGGGGGCCGAGCTCACGGTGCCGGCGTACAGGATCGGACCTCACGTGGTTTGGGGGATGACCCACCGCATCCTCAAGCCGTTCATACAGTTGATCTCCTGACGACGCTCACCAACGTCGTTCGATCGCGGTCGAACGGGAAGGGCTTGCACAGACAGCACCCGGGATGTAGAATTTAGGCTAGCTTAACTTCTGCTTTGCGTGTGCCTATTTCTCGGAGGCAGGGATCCCATGGTGGCACAGGCGAGAAAGGCGTCTCTAACCCGCTCCACCGAAGACTATCTCAAGGCCATCTACATGCTGGAGGAGCGAGGCGACGCGGCTCAGACGAGTGCCATAGCCGAAGAGCTGGATGTGGCGCCGCCGTCGGTGAGCGGTATGGTCAAGCGGCTCTCCGAATCGGGGCTGTTGGAGCACACGCCGTACCACGGCGTGGAGCTCACCCCCGCGGGCCGGCGGGCGGCGCTTCGGATGGTGCGGCGGCACCGCGTTCTCGAGACCTATCTCACGACGAAACTTGGCTACGACTGGGACTCGGTCCATCAAGAGGCCGAGCGGCTGGAGCATGCGGTATCCGACGGTCTGATCGAACGCATGGCGATGGCGCTCGGCAACCCTCTCTACGATCCACACGGCGCTCCGATACCCACGAAGGACGGAATTGTGGAGTCTCCCGAATACACGCCTCTGAGCGAGCTGCCCGTGGGTTCAGTCGCGGAACTGCGCGAGGTGAGCGACCGGGATTCGGAGATGCTGCGCTTTCTCTCCTCGCTGGGACTCAGGCCCGGAGTCTCGTTCGAGATCGTGGCCCGGCAGCCGTTCAACGGGCCGGTGACACTCAGGCTAGTGGGTCCCCCAGTCAAGGAGCAGGTGGTAGGCCACGACCTGGCTCAGGCGCTGCGTTGCACGCTGCTGGAGAGGGAGGTGGTGTGATGCTACGCGGCAAGATGAGTAGGCGCGAGTTGCTCAGGCGGGGTGCTATGGGAGCTGCGGGCCTCACCGTGCTGGGGCGCGGGAGCGAGGCCCTCTCGCCCGATCGCGCGATGTCCGGGGCGCACGATCCGGCGTCCGCCGGAACGGTGGGCGAGGTAGTGCATGCATCCATCGACCCGATGGGGTTCCTCGAACGCTTCGACTACGGCGTTGTCAGCAGGCTTCCTTCGGGCCAGGTCCTACGGGAATTCCAGATCAACGCGGTTGATCGGGAGATAGAGGTAGCGCCCGGAGTCTTCTATCCCGCATGGACCTACAACGGTCAGGTACCGGGTCCCACCATCCGTGCGACTGAAGGGGACCGCGTACGGGTGCGCTTCAGGAATCTGGGCTCCCATCCCCACACGATTCACTTCCACGGGTTCCATCCCGCCGAGATGGACGGCGTCTTCGAGCAGGTTTCGCCGGGAGAGAGTTTCGTTTACGAGTTCGACGCGGAGCCGTTTGGGTTGCATCTATACCACTGTCACAGCATGCCCCTGAAGAAGCACATCGCCAAGGGTCTCTACGGTACGTTCATTATCGATCCAAGGGAGCAGCGACCGCCCGCTCGCGAGATGGTGATGGTGCTCAACGGATTCGACACCAACTTCGACGGCGAGAACGAGGTTTACGCGGTGAACACGGTCGCGTTCGCCTACCAGAAGCAGCCCATCCCCGTGCGCCGCGGTGAGCTTCAAAGGATCTACCTGGTGAACGTGCTCGAGTTCGATCTGCTGAACTCGATGCACCTCCACGCGAACTTCTTCCACGTGTACCGCACGGGTACGGCGCTCGCGCCCAGCGACTTCACGGACACGCTCCTCATGTGCCAGGGCGAACGGCACGTAATCGAGTTCCGCTATGATCATCCCGGACGCTTCATGTTCCACGCTCACCAGTCGGAGTTCGCCGAGCTGGGCTGGATGGGATTGTTCGACGTACAGGATCAGGTGGCGTGAGGGGCGAGCGGACTCGGCAGTGGTTCTGGGCGCTCCTGCCGCTGTTGCTCTTGGGCGGCGTTGCGCTGGCCGTGGCCGAAACGGACCTCACGGCGTTCTTGCGCCGTGGGGTTCCGCCCGCGGAGGACCTGACGGTCGACCGAGCCGTGCTGCGCCCAGGCATCATCGTGTTGGACGTGGTGAACGGAGGCCCGGATCCCGTCACCGTGGCGCAGGTGATGGTGGACGAGGCCTACTGGGACTTCACCATCACCCCGGGTGCGACGCTGCCCAGGCTCGGTCGGGGCACGATCGAGATCCCCTATCCCTGGGTGCAGGGCGAGCCTCACCTGGTGACTCTTCTCACGTCCACCGGTCTCACTTTCACGCATGAGATTCGCGTGGCCACCGAGACTCCGCCGGCCGGTCCGCGCTATTTCGTCTTGTTCGCGCTGGTGGGTCTCTACGTGGGCATCATACCGGTCGCGATCGGCCTCATGTGGTATCCGTGGCTGCGCGGTCTGGAGCCCCGATGGATTCATTTTGCCCTTGCCTTGACGGCTGGTCTCTTGATCTTCCTGGGAGCCGACACTGTCCACGAGGCTTTGGAAGCCTCGAGCAGCGTCGCCGGCGCGTTTCAGGGTGTGGCACTCGTGGTAGTGGGATTCCTGGGCGCACTTCTCCTCTTGGACATGGCGTCGCGGTCGCGCGTCGATAGGACGGGTAGCGAGGGGAGACGTTGGGTTGCTTTCCTCATCGCGCTGGGGATCGGGCTCCACAATCTGGGAGAGGGGCTGGCAATCGGTGCGGCTTACTCTCTGGGAGAGGCAGCGCTCGGAGCGTTCCTCATCGTGGGCTTCATGCTGCATAACACTACGGAGGGTCTCGGAATCGTGGCCCCCATCGCGAAGGACCGGCCCGGGCTCGCGACGCTCGCGGGGCTCGGTCTGTTGGGCGGTGGCCCGACCGTGCTGGGGGCCTGGATCGGCGGCCTCGCTTACTCACCGTTATTCGCCACGCTGTTTCTCGCCCTCGGGGCCGGTGCGATCGGTCAGGTCGTACTCGCCCTTTACAGAGTGGTTTCGCGCGAGGCTGAAGGCCCCGTGTGGAATCCTCTCACGGCAGGAGGTGTGCTGGTGGGGTTGGTCGTGATGTACGGGACGGGGCTGTTGGTGGCGGTCTAGGGTCGGTCGTTCACCCTTCTTGCCTTGCGTGCTCCAGCGCCTTGAGGATCGCTGCGAGCCTTCGATCCCTGGCCGGGCGGATCCGCTCGATGTGATCCTGGTAGGACCGCTCGATGGCGTGGATCAGCTTGCGCTGCTCGTCGGGCTCGAGCTTGTTCCACGCGGCGAGGTCGCCCCAGATCGTCTCGTAGGTCTGAAGCAGCTGTTGCAGGAACCCCGCCACGCCCCGCTCGCCCGCGGCGAGGTGATAGGTCAGGTGTGGGCCGGCGGCGGCCCAACCCAGCCCTGGCCCCAGCGAAACCGCGCGGTCCAGGTCGTCCACATCGATGACCCCCTGTAGCACCAGATCGATCGCCTCGCGCCACACGGCGGCCGCGATGCGGCTCACCACGTTGCCGGGGAGCTGCCTCTTTATCAGTACCGGGAATCGATCCAGCGCGCGCAGCCAACCCTTGACGACCTCGAGCAAAGCCTTGTCCGTCATCGGCCCGGGCACGAGCTCTACCAGAGGAATCAGCTCGGGTGGGTTGAGCGGGTGTGCGACGAGGCAGCGATCCTGGCGGATGCACCGTGCCGCGATGTCCTTAGTGGCAAGGCCGCTCGAGGAGCTGGTCACCGCGCGCGCCGAGCCGGCCACCGACTCGAGCTGCTCGAACATCTTCTGCTTCACCCTGAGATCCTCCGGTCCGGCCTCGATCACCCACTGGGCCTCGGCGCAGGCGTGGAGCAGGCTGCGCCCTACGGTGAGTGACTCGATGCCGCTCTCGACAGCGGCCTTGTCGGCGCGGTCCAGGTCCACCAGGGCACGTGCGCGGGCAGCTATTTCCCGGGGCGCTTCCTGGAGCGTCTTGGCATCGCCGTCGAAGATGGACACCGGCCAGCCTGCCGCCACACACAACGCAGCCCACCCCCGGCCGATGTCGCCGCAACCGAGGATCGTTACCTTCACCTGACCGCTCGCACCTAAGGACGTTCGCAAGCCCGGCCTCCCGATTTTCGCTCGTTCACTGCGTCTCCTCCGGTAGTATCCTCCCCAGCAGCTGCCGCATCCGCGGGATGTCGACTTCCAGCGCAACCTCCGTCACGTGACCGCCGCTGCGCACCCTTGTATGGCCGCGGTGCTCTCCCTCGTCAAGGTCGATCGTCAAACTGACCAGTCGGGACGCCAGCAGTCCAGGCGAGAGCAATTCCCCGATGGGGAGCACGTCGTTCACCACGCAGCCCTCGAGACGTTCCTGGCTCACGTGAAACTCGACGTAAAACGTGAGTGCTGCGCCGAGCCACGATATGAGGGGGTCGTGGGAGGCTGCGAACCGCTGGACCTCATGCGCCGTGAAGGTCATTCTGCGGGTGACGTCGAGTCCCACCATCGTCGTCTCGAGGCCGGCTTCCAGCACGAGCTTCACAGCCTCGGGATCGCACCAGGCGTTGAAGTCCGCCCAGCGGTTGGCGTTTCCCCGCTCGTTGATGTTGCCGAACATTCCAATGTGACGCCGCAGCCCGCGGCGCACGAGCTCTTGGTCGGCTCTCAACGCGTGCGCGAGGTTGGTGAGAGGCCCCAGGGTCACGAGCGTCACCGGTTCGGCGAGCCTCTCGAACACCCTGAGGATCACGGTCGGATCCGTCTCCACCCGCTCCTCGTCGTCCACGGCCGCGTGGCCCACCCCGGTCTCGCCGTGGGTCTCCGGAGCCGTCACCAGGGGTCGCTCGAGCGGCCGGTCGGAGCCGGGTTCCACGGGGATGTCGGCGCGGCCCGCCAGGCGCAGGAGCTGCTTCGCGTTGCGCGTGGTCGCGGCTAGTGTAGCGTTCCCGTAGCTTGTGGTCACGGTGGCGACGTCCAGCTCGGGGGATCGCGCGGCGAGCGCGAGTGCCACGACGTCGTCGATGCCTGGATCCGTATCGATCACAACGGAGTTCCGGACCATCAGTTATCGGCCCTCAGCGGGAATGTCCGACATCACACAGTTCGCTGATCTCGTGAGGCAGTTCGGCGAGGGATGGCAAGCCACCGATCCCGAGGCCTTGGTCGCGCCATTCGTGGACGATTGCGTTTTCGTACCCGCGCCG
>JBHIEQ010000212.1:0-5462 GCA_046760725.1 Gemmatimonadales bacterium | reverse complement strand
TCCGTTCTGCTCGCCCATCACCGACTGAACCTTCTGGAAGGCCGCATCCATCGCCGAATATCGGTGCGCGCTGACCGCCCACTCCTTGTAGATCTCTTCGTGACACCCCGAGGTGCCGCAGGACTCCGATCCGCCCAGGGATCGCTGGTCGAACGCACCACCGGTGGTGGTACGCGCCAGACTCGGTGCGAAGGGCCGGTCGTCGCCGTACAGGTAGCTGTAGTCCTCGGGGAATTCGTTGGAGAGCTTCGGACCGTCGTATGCGAGCGCCAACAGAAACACGACCGCGAACAGAGCCGCCGTGGCGATCGCGGCGTTGGCCCCCAATCGGCGCTCGGCCTGCAGGAACGGCAACGCTGTCTCCACCCGCCGGGCGCGGATCGTACGAACCACGAGGACGGCCACATGAGGCACCACCGACGCAATCAGCGCAAACGTCGCCACGATGTGAACGAGGTCCCAGCCGTAGGAGATCCGCGTTGCAAAGAGCGCCTGATAGGTCAAGACAAGCCCCGAGACGATCAGTGCAAGGGCGGCCGCCATCGCGAAGTAACCGGTGAGCTTGACATGCGACAGCCTGAGGGGACGGTAAATCAGCCAGTGGCGCACCTGATACCACGCGAAGGGAGCAACGAAGACAATGCCCACCAGCGTGTGGAGTACCACCATCACTTGATTCGAGACGCTGAAGGGCAGGAGATAGATCGCCAGTCCCGTCAACGTCTCGAATACGAGCAGGCCTGAGACGGCGTGGAGCAATCTGTGCTGCCACTCCTGGACTCGTTCTGGAAGTCGTTGTGGTACTGTCATAGCGGTAGCCCTCGTTCAGTGCTCCTCGTACCTCCGGTTTGAGTGAAACTCCGTTCGTGTGACGGGCGAGGCCTGCTTCACGGCGTCACCACCCAGCGAACGCCCTCGCCCCGCCTGAGTCTGTCGAAGCCTTCATTTATCTCATCCAGCGGCAGGGTGCCGCTCACTATCGGATCGAGCTGGAGCCGACCCGCCTCGACGAGGCCGATGATCTCGCGGTACTCGCCGCCGCCGCAGCCTAGGCTCCCCACCACCTCCAGCTCGTAATACATGATCTTGGCCGCGGAAAGTTCCACGTCCTCGTAGGAGTAACCGATGACGCAGAGGCGCCCTCCGCGCCGTAGGAGGCCAAACGCAGCCCGAATCGTGTCGGGTGTGCCGATTGCCTCGAACGCGACATCCACTCCGCCGCCCGTCAACCTGCGGACCTCCTTGTCGAGCCGGTCGAATTCGCGCGGGTTCAATGCCGTGTCCGCGCCCAGAAGCCGCGCGACCTCCAGACGCTCCTCGTTCACATCTATCGCAATGACTCGACCCCCGGCCACCCTCGCACACTGAACGACGTTGAGACCCACCCCTCCACATCCCATAACCGCCACCTGATCGCCCGGCTGCACGCGGCCCCGTCGCTTCACTGCATGATAAGGCGTGGAGATCGCGTCCGCGATAATGCACGCCTGCTCCAGTCGAAGACCCGCAGGCACGGGCACGAGTTCGGCGGCAGGAGCGACCACGTACTCCGCGTAAGCTCCATCGACGTTGTTGCCCAGCATGACGAGCCGGTCACACAGGTTCTCACGCCCCTGACGACAGTAGCCGCACCTGCCGCACGACAACACAGCCGGAATGAGAACTCGATCCCCTTCCGAGAAGCGAGCGACGCCGTCTCCGAAAGAGGCGACGGTCCCGGCAGCCTCGTGCCCGAGAACGATGGGCGGCTCCTTGAACGTCTTGACTCCATGGTCGATATAATGAAGGTCAGTATGACACATGCCGCAGCCGGCAACCCGCACCAGCACCTCACCGGGTCCGGGACTCGGCGCGGCGATCTCCTCGACCGCCAGTGGCTCGTTGGCCCGTCGGAAGACCGCTGCCTTCATCACTTCACTTCCTTCCGCTTCCGCGTGTAGATCGTCTTGAACTGAACAAGTGCGGCGAGCTGACAGTCGTCGCAATCCTCTCCCAACTCTTCCGGATCCACCGAATCCGCACAGACCTCGTATCCGAGCTCGCGGTACAACTCCATCGCCTCAGCCGCACGAGCGGCATCGGTGGTGAAGCGGCGCTCCCAACCGTCCGCAAGGCGCTCGGGATCGGGCGCGAGGTGCCTCGCCGACAGAACCCGACGGGCCTCCTGCTCCACGATAAGCCCCAACCGCTCCGTGACCTGGCGCCCCGCCCGGTCAGTCTCTCTCTCCCGATCGTGGCCGCTCGGTGTCATCCTTCAACGCGCCGTAGCGCTCCGCTGCATATGCTCCCCAACCCCTCCCACCGCCAACTTCTCGCGCTCCATCTTCTCCAGCCGCCGGTGCCCCAAGATCGCCGCTCCCAGCGCCGCCGTGAACTGTACCATGTCGTCCTCGGGCACGTTCACGTCGGCGTCGAGCTGTTCCCGCACCACTTCTACCATGCGCTCGAACCGCAGTATGCCGCCGATCAACGTGATCTCGGGCTCCATCCGAACACGCTTCATCAGCTGCACCGAACGCCCCACGAGAGACACGATTGCCCCGTGCATTATGTCGGCGGGAGCGGCGCCCTGAGATAGGTGGTTTATCACTTCCGACTCCGCGAAGACGGCACAAACGCCCGATATCGGCACGGCTTCCTTCGACGTCGCTACGAGCGGCCCGATCTCCTTGGTGTCGTACCCCATGTAGCGGGCCGTCTTCTCGAGAAAAGCCCCCGTCCCCGCAGCGCATTTGTCGTTCAGCCGGAACGACCTGACCTTGGCGTCATGGCTCAGGCGGCTCGCCTTCATGGTCTGACCCCCAACATCGAGCACGGTTCTGGTGCCGGGGAACAGAAAGGTCGTCCCGCGCGCCGCCGCCGTCAGATCGGTCACCCGCACATCGCTCAATCTGGTCTGATGCCGTCCGAACCCGGTTGCCACGACGTACGCGATCTCGGACGACTCGATACCCGCATCGCGAGTCGCCTTCTCATACACCCGCCGTGACACCTCCTCGAGCCTGAAACCCGTGAGCTCCATCGCGCGGCCGGCGATCCGGTCATCGGAGCCCAACACCACCGCCTTTGTGTAAGTCGAACCCACGTCGATCCCGACCACGAACTTCATCTCACACCTCGAGCGGACGCAGGCGTTCGGCTCGCAAGAATGTGGTCGAGAGCGAAGAGAGCCGCCCCGATCGCACCCATGAAATGCGACTCGTCACTCACGTTCACGGCGAGATCCAACCGCCGGTTCAAGGCATCCACCATAGCGATATTGCGTCCCACACCGCCCGTGAACGTCACTTCACTCTCGACTCCCACGCGTCGCAACAATGCCACCGAACGCGTGGCAATCGACTGGTGCACACCCAGCAGTATGTCCTCGATTCGCTTGCCCTTCCCGAGCCAGGAAAGAACCTCCGACTCGGCGAATACAGTGCAGGTCGTGCTGATCTTGACCGGACGTTGCCCTCGCAGTGCTGTCGGTCCCAGCTCGTCCAGCGGAATCTCGAGCGCCGACGAGGCCGCACCCAGAAACCGTCCGGTCCCCGCGGCGCACTTGTCGTTCATGCAGAAATCTAGGATCTCCCCCTGTCCCGAGACCCGAATTGCCTTCGTGTCCTGACCACCCATGTCCAACACCGTTCGCGTCATCGGAAACATGTGCACCGCACCACGGCCATGGCAGCTTATCTCGGTCACCTGTGTGTTGCCGAACGTGACCTTGTACCTGCCGTAGCCGGTGCCCACCACGTACTCGATCTCCTCCTCACGCAGGTCGGCGGCCTCGAGAGCCTGCTGATAGGCGCTCTCCGCCGCCCTGATCACGTTGGCGCCGGTCTCCGTGAGCGCACGGCTCACGATCGACTTCTCCTCGTCGATGATCACCGCCTTCGTCTGCGTGGAACCGACATCTACTCCCGCAGCATACGCCATCTTCCCCTCAGGCTCCCTCGCCTTGGCTCGTGACCGATTCCTGGCGTCGCCGCGCCCCGAGACCCTCGAAGAAAGCGTCCACCCTGTTCTTGAGCTGAGCCTCGGACACCACCCTGCGATCCATCATGTCCGATTCGATGAACAGACTCGGAATATCTCTCGCCTTCATCAGCGACCGACGGTTGTCCGCCAAACCGGTGGACACCGTCCGACAGCTCTTGATGGGGTGATACACGATCCCGTTGGCCTCGTACTGCTCGATCATCTCGAGCAGAATGCCCGTCTGGAAGAACATGCTGTCCATCGCGTCACGCACACTTATCAACAAACCCTCCGCCAGACTGTCCAACGGATCCGTGAGATCGTACTGGAACCCCAGGTTTGACCCCCCCGACGCAAACCACAGATACGTCGAGTTCACGAACGTCCCACCCCACTCGGTGAAGAGCTCATTGAAGCGCCGAAAGATCGGATAGCACGGCACGCCGACGAAGATCAGTCGGAACTGCTCATCGGTGAGCGTCCCGATGCCGCGAGCCGACTTGTACTCCATCTCCTCGACCAGATCACTGAAATACTCCGCGCCGGCTCGAGACCCCCTGAAACCATTGGAAACGCCGAGAAAGATGGTGCCGTCCGATAACGCGTTGAACAGGGAAGGCCTGCTCCGGTTCAGCTCCAGTATCCGCTGCCAGCACCTACTCATCGTGTTGGCGTACTCCATGTTCTCACGCAATCGATCGATATCGAAGCCGACGCCGCTCACACGTTCGCACAACACGATGAGCTCCTTCAGCTGCTCGGCGACATACCTCTTGTCGTTCTCGAAGTCGGGATCGCCCCTCCACGTCTGGGCCCCAGCAGCCCGCGATCCCGGCACGTCCAGCGTGAAGAGAGGAATGTGATACATCCGCTCCCAGATCTCGGCCCATTTGATGTACGTGTTGCACGCGTTCGTGTACACGGCGATCTCGGGCTTCGGTATCCGACCCATCGGGTGGTCGCCACTACGCAGCTGCACTGCGACGTCAGCCTTGACATAACCGCATATGTCCGGTGAGTAACCGTAATCCTCGGCCTCATCCAGATACTCGTGCGCCACCCGCCGCACCGCAGTCTGCAATGAGTTGATCTCGGGAAACACGATTGGAAAGTCGAACGTCCGCAGGAGCTCGGCGAGGCTCCCCATCACGAACACGTAAGCCGCACCACGTTCCTCCTCGGCAGCGCGCCCCAGATCAGCGAACCAGCCGCGGAACAGAGCGGCACCGTCCTTGTTGCCTCTCCCGACAATCTGACTGTCCAACCCAAGATCACTCACCGGCACCTCCCCAAAGCTCACTCGAACAACAGATTCTCGACGAAGGTCTCGAGCTGGATCTCGAGCTGATCGAAGCTCGTCATGTTCTCCTCGAACTCGCTGACGAAGTACGGCACACCCTCTCCATCCAACGTGCGCGTGTGAACAACCTGCTCCTCCAGCCCGGGCTCACACATCTTCGCTGCGGAGATGATCGCCGCCTCGGCTCGAGACTGCTTGA
>JBHIEQ010000211.1:0-5504 GCA_046760725.1 Gemmatimonadales bacterium | reverse complement strand
CGGATCAGCCACAAGTGGAGGCCGAGCAAACCGACCAAAACCAGCGGCAGCACCGACACGTGCAGCCCGTACATTCTGGTGATCAGCGGACTGGATGGCGTGAATCCGCGCTGTAGCGGTGCGCCCAGTGATCCCGCGATATTGGCGCCCGCGACCGCGTGTGCCAGCGCCTCGACCGCTTCTTGGTCGGCTCTCAGGACGCTGCCGGTGAAGGAGAGCCCAAAGAGTAGCGCTAGTAGCAGGACGCCGCTCCACCAGAGACCTTCGCGTGGCCTGCGAAATCCCCGCCGCCAAAACACCGCTGCCAGATGAGCGAACACCAGAACGATCGCCGCCGACGCGCTCCAGATGTGGATGTCGCGTAGCAGCGTGGCAAACGGCTCCCGAGTAATGATGTACCGAATCGAGTCGTGCGCGGCGAGCGGTGCGGGGTTGTAGTACTGTGTCAGCACGATTCCTGTAAGAGCGAGCAAGGTGAGCGCGGCGAGCGTCAGTGCCCCGAGCATGAAGTCCAGCCGGTTGGCGCGGGCCGGAATTGGGTAGTCGAATGCCTGCAGAGCCAGGCGTTCCGCCACGGCGTCCCTCACGGGCGTGTTCTGCATCGAGTCTGCTCCGTTAAGTCGTTCGCGTCGCGTCCGTCCTAGCGACTAGATGTGGACGGCATCCGGCGCCGCATACTGCGCCGCATGAGCTCCCGGTCCATGGCTACGGGACTGTATTCCAGGTCGATGCGGTCCTGATACAGCTCGAGGACCACTTCTTGTTCCTGTCCGAACAACGACAGGGCCGTGGGAAGGTCGAGCTCTCCCGAGGGGGCCAGTCCCTTCTCTTCCTGATACGCCCGAAGGGCCCCGCGAAGAACAGCTCCGCCGGGCCGGCCGTCGATTGGTCCTTCGTAACGGCCCACTTCCGCCAGCTTGATCTGAAGTGCCGCCACGAACTGCCGGAACGAGCGCAGAGCTTCCGTGTGATCGCTTTCTCGCAAGCGCATGCCCGGCATCTCCATTGCCATGGGCGACTTCGGTCCAGCGGGATCTCCTGCGACAGTGGCCCCTGGCGCGGCCGTTCCTCCTATCTCACCCATGCCGCCCTCCGTCGCCGGTGGCGCGCTCACTGAAATCCGGTCGCGGTACTCGGCCACCAACGATGCCCCGTCGAACCCCATGAGCGCCAGTGTGGTAGCCAGAGTGGGCATGCCGCTATCCGTTTCGCCTCTGTTTCGCTGGAACGCCGCCAGGGCCGTTCGGGTGGAGGGTCCGAACAGGCCCGTGATGCGACCGGCAAAGTGGCCGCGCTGTGCGAGCGACACCTGTAAGGCTCCCACCGCCGAACGGACGAGCCGGAACACCTTGGCATTGTTTGTGGGCATCACCATACGTACGGTAGCGCCGGGCTCCTCCTGGCGACCCATTTGCATCTGGGCGTGACCATCCGTTTCCTGAGCGTCGCCCCACGTCTGGAACGCAACCAAGAATCCGAGAGCCAGGACAACTCGCCCGTTCATGGTATGTACCCGTGTTCGAGGTTGAGAATGTCGTCCCGCTCTCCGAAATAATTGTTGAACATGGTCTGAAACTGGAATGCCATCGTCAGTTTCAGCGAATGGCTCCGCCTCTCGCCGATCGCCCCTGCCAACGCATCATTGTACTGCTCAAACTGGTACTGCAAGCCGATGTCCACGCCCTGACCGAGCCGATAGAACACGTTGGGTATCACAGCGAACTGCCAGGCGGAGTCGTCCGGGAACCTCTTGTACGCTCCCGTCACTGCGGCCTGAAACCGGTCCAGCTGGTAGGGGCGATTCAAGAAACGTAGAGACGCGAGTACGCCGACCGATTCGGCGCGAGCGCGATCTCGAACAGTGCCCAGCCGGTTCCCCGCCGCCCCGCGAACGCCCGCGTCAACCCCGAGGTTGTAGATGGCCTGCAAGCGTGCCTCGATGTTTGTAATTGGATTTCGGGTAAGGTTCACCGCGAGCGCTCCTGCTAAGCTGTGCATCCATGCCTGACCGGGATCGCCGAGCTTTTGGCTATTGAGCTGAAGCCCGGCGAACCGGACGGCTCCGGTGTACCGCACTGCATCGGGAAGCCTATACGTGACCTCCGCACTGGCTCCGTTTACCTCGAAATCGTCCACCTTGACGCCGTCCTGATCCGTCACCGTCCAGTTAGTGACCTGCCCGGAGATCGACAGGCGACTGTTGAATTGGAATACCTCGCCCCGTAGGATGTTGCCATACCGAGTGTACTCCGAGTTCTCGGCGTTTGCGAAGCCGTTGGGCACGAAACCGTATTCGATGAGATCCTCTTCTCGCAGGGTGGGGAACTCCAACAGGAAGTTCTTGAGGCGTGATCGACCCAGCACCCCATCAAACCTGTGGCTGCGGTAAAAGACCATGACCTGGTTGTAGAACACGTCCCCCAGGCCGGCTGTCACGTCCGGGAACAGAAACCCCACCACCATCCCGGCTCGACGCTTCTCATACAGCTGGCGATCGAGCCGCAGCACCAAGAAGGAATCGGAGAAGTCGTTGACTGTGCCAACCGACGTCCTGTCGGCCGCGCCGGCCGCAAACGCTGTAGTCGCATCCACGTTGAAGGAGACGAGGCCCGTGCCACCAAAGGTAATTCGAGGGAGCGACTCCTGGGCTACAGCCGGTCGGAAAAGAGCGGCAGCCAAGATGATCAGGAACGCGACTGTGGCACGCAGCATGCACAGCGCCACTTTCCTCGAAACTCGGTCATTTTCTCTCATTCGCTGAACTCTCCCTGAGCATCGGCCTACTCGTCCAACGCGATCTTCGGCCGATAGCCGTCGTAGTCCTCCATCTCCTCGTACACGAGCTCGGTCAGTATCCCACCTGGATACATTCCGTTGTTCGTCACCCTGCTCGTATCGTGATCGTGGAACGTCCAATACCCGGGGTTGTACCCCTCGATGACTACGTCCACCGTCTTGCCGGGAGCGACTGCAACGGTGTTCAGTTGCAGGGGCGTGTGAAGCAGATTGCCGTCTTCCGCCACCTTCCAAAACTGATGTCCGTGCAGGTGCATGTAGTGCTCTAAGCCGCCGCCGTTCACCAGGCGGACGCGTATCGTCTCACCGCGCTTGATCAAGAGGGGCTCGGTCAGCGGGTACGCCTTCCCGTTGATCGCAAAGAAGTTGTAGTCGAGCTGCGCACCGGCCCGGCGCTGGTTACGGTTCGGCAAGTAGGGCGGATCCCAGCCGTCGGCAATTGCCTGCAACAGCTCTGCCCGGTTTTCGAACACGGCCAGGGTCCTCGCGTCGAGCTTGCCGTGCTGCATCAACCACATGCGCTGCTTCATTCGCTCCAGCATAAAGTTCATGTCATCACGCGCGAGATTGGTGTCGAAAGTGGAAAGGACCAGCGTGTAATCTCGCGTGTAGCCGAACTCCTCCTTCACCGGATCCCGCTCTGGTTCGATGATCAGGGCGCCATGCATCGCGTGCTGCATGTGGAGCGGCGTACCGAAATGACAGTGATAGAACCGTGTCCCCGCCGGAATCGCCTGGAAGGTGTACTCGAAAGTCGCCCCGGGCATGACGGGATCCTGGTTCACGTAGGGTACGCCGTCGTTCTCGTATTGGAGATCCACACCGTGCCAGTGGATCGTGTGCAACAACTCCGTGTTATTCGTGAAGTGCACCTTGACCCACTCGCCCTCCCGGAAGCGGAGTTCCGGGCCCGGAGCCTGACCGTTGAACCCCAATACGTGAAACGAATAGCCGGGCACGATCTCGTGCCGAACGATCTGGATGTCCAGCTCCACCTCTCGATAGCTGACACCCTGAGCCGCCGCCGGGTGGATCACTTCGTGACCGTGACGCCACCAGCCGTGAGGTAGCGCGTCCCACGGGCCAGCTGCGTCGGCGCCGTCCGCTGGTGCGGCTCGAGCCTCCGGCGGATCCAACGTCTTCCCGCCAAGCAGCACCGCCCCCGCCGCCCCGAGCGCCCCCCGGTTCAAGAAAGTGCGCCGGCTGACTCGCGATGAGTGCTCCCCATTCCTACTGACCGGCATTTGCGCGATCCCTCCTCCAAAGCCGTGAAATACGACAGCATCAATCCCGCTTCGGGAAACCTTCGCAAGAATGATTCCCCACCCGTCCTGTGCCCCACCACCATGTCGGAAAACGACTTGCCTCCCTCCTCCCCGTCACATCTCCGATCACTGAAAGGCGCGAAATCCCCCAAAACCATGGGTCATTTCACGCCTTCTGGGTTGTCGTCCGGGCTGCGAGAACCGCCCCCGGACCCTCGATCGCCGTCTCTCGCTCCCTTCCTCTTTCCCGTCACCTCCTCGGCGCCCGCCGCCCGCTACGCGGCACCACGGTCCCAACGCCTGTGTAGCGCGTTGTAGATCGGCACGAACACCAGTCCGCCATAGGCCCCGTACAAGAACGATTCTACCAGGCCGATCACGAAGCCCGTCAACGTCAGCCACTTGAATCCGGGCAGCCAAGTCTCGAAACCGCGCGTCATGTGGAGCGACTCCGGGACGATCAGGCCATACAGCACGCACACCACGAACGTGATGGCGCCGAAGATCCCGAGCGACCAGGTCACCACTTTAATGTTGAGCATGGCTCTCCTCCCGCGCCGTCGTATCAGTCTCGTCCAGGCTGTCGGACCCTCCACAGCACCCGGCGTGACCCCCGTGCCCGGAGTGCCCCCCACCTCCACCATGTCCCCCATGCGCTCCGTGGCCGCCGTGCATCCTCGTATGCATCCAGATGAAGGCCGCGAGTACCAGGAGCCATATCCAATTCTGCTGCAGCCACTCCATGGTTCCTCCTATGTCATTGGTTTGCGTTGTGCCATCGCCGGCCCCATCTCCTGACCCCGTGGCACGAAGGCGGGCACACGCGCCCGGTATGCCTCATACTCCGCGCCGAACGCCGCCAACATCTCGCGTTCCTCCCGCATGGAGAGCCGGTAGTACGCCCATGTGAGCACCGGCCACATGGTCAGCGTTAGCACCGTTGGCCACTGAATGAGCATGCCCAGCGTGAGGAGAAAGAGACCCACATACTGCGGATGGCGAACACGCTGGTACAATCCGTCGGTCACGAGCGCTCCTTGCGCCGCGTGTATCTGGCGCCATCCGCGCCACATCACCCACAACCCGTGAGCCATGACGAGTCCGCCGAACAGACAAATCAAAAGAGCCCCCCACGCCGGTAAACCGAAAATGGTCGCCAGCAGGTGGCCCTCCAGGTGGCCGAATGCTCCCACACCGAGGTTCGCACCGAGGGCACCGCTCAACAGATATACCGTGAGCGGGAAGCCGTACATCTCGGCGAACAAGGCTACGATGAACGCCGAGAACACACCCAGCGTGCGCCACTCCGCCCTGCGGCGCGGCCGGAGCAGGCCGACCGCGAAGCCGCCGAAAAGCAGAATGTTGAGCGCCACCATCCACCATAGTCCCTAGTCGTACGGGCCTTGCCCGATCATGCTGCCTCCCTGCGGGGTTCCCCGACAC
>JBHIEQ010000210.1:0-5532 GCA_046760725.1 Gemmatimonadales bacterium | reverse complement strand
CCAGATCCTCGCGCTGCGCGACGACAACCGGGCGCTCGAGTACGCGATCCAGCAGCTCGAGGAGCCGGAGGAGTTTCTCCGGCGCGTGAGAAAGCTGTACGGCGACCCGGACGCCGAGAGCTGTGACGTGCTGAGGTTCAAGGATGGACGCGTGTTCGAGCGATACTCACAGCCCCAGCGGGTGGGCGGCCGGAGCGTGGGGCGCGTGTGGAGTTTCAGGGATGTCACGGAGCAGCGGCGGGCTGAACAGGCTGTGCGCACGTCGGAGGCCAGCTATCGCGCCCTCGTGGAGCACGCCACCTATGGCATATATCGCTCGACTCCTGAGGGTCACTTCCAGTCGGTCAATCCGGCACTGGTGCGGATGCTGCGGTACGACTCGGCGGAAGATCTCATGAGCGCCGATATCGCGACCGACATTTACATGCATCCGGCCGAGCGCAAGGAGCTGATCGCGCGGTACAGCGATGCTGAGAAGATCGAGGAGGTGGAGGTGGAGTGGAGGCGCAAGGACGGCACACCCATCCTGGTGCGTCTCAGCGGGCGGCCGATACACTCGCCGTCCGGCGAAGTCGAGTCATTCGAGATGATCGCTGAGGACGTCACCGATCGCCGTGCGCTCGAGGCCCAGCTCAGGCAGGCGCAGAAGATGGAGGCGATCGGCCAGCTCACGGGTGGTATCGCGCACGACTTCAATAACCTCCTGACGGTGATCCTAGCGAACGCCGACATCATCGAGCGCGGTCTGCCGGAGGAGAGCAAGCGTCTGATGGGAGACTTGGCCGATCTCCGTCGGGCGGCTCAGCGTGGCAGCGAGATGATCAAGAAGCTGCTCGGTTTCAGTCGGCGGGGGATGTTGGTACTTAGGCCGATCAAGCTGGCCGAGGTCGTGGGCGGCGTGCTCCCCACGTTGCGCCGTGTTCTTCCGGAGAACATCTCCGTCCGGTTCACGGTACGGGATCGCACGTCGGTCGTTGACGCCGACGAGGGAGCGCTGGAGCAAATACTGTTCAACCTGGCGACCAATGCGCGAGACGCGATGCCGGAGGGCGGAACGATCCGGATCGAGGTCAAGAGGGCGACCCTCGATCGTGAGCACCGGGCCCTCCAGGGGTGGGGGGAGCCGGGTGAGTACTTGCTTCTCTCGTTCTCGGACACTGGCCAGGGTATGGACGAGGCAACGCGCGAGCGCATCTTCGATCCGTTTTTCACTACCAAGCCGCCGGGCCTGGGCACGGGTCTGGGGATGGCCATGATCTACGGACTCATCAAGCAACAGGACGGCTTCGTGGATGTACGAAGCGAGGTCGGCAAGGGCACTGTGGTGGAGTTGTACTTCCCCCTGATGCCGGAGGGCACGAACGTGGCTGAGACTGCACACGTGTCACAAGGCGGGCACTCTGGTACCGAGACCATACTCCTGGTCGAGGACGAGGCATCAATTCGCCGATCGGCCAAGCGGTTGCTCGAGCACCAGGGTTACACGGTCATGTTGGCCTCGGACGGCGAGGAGGCTCTCGAGCTGTTCAGGAAGCAGGGCGGCAGGATCGACCTCGTCATATCCGACGTTGTGATGCCGAGGATGGGTGGAGCGCAGTTGTACAAGGCGCTCAAGCGGCAGCGTCGGAACGTCCGGTTCTTGTTCACGAGCGGCTACACGGTGCGGGACCGCGCGAGCGGCGGGGTGCTCGACCCACGAGTGCCCTTCCTGCACAAGCCTTGGGACGTGGACGAGCTGCTCCGCCGGGTGCGCGAGCTGCTCGACCGAAATTAGCGATGAGGGTGATAGGAGCATCAACCGATGAGCGGTGATATTCAGGTCCCGATACCGATCAACGAGCCCGTTAGGAGCTATGCCCCCGGGACGCGTGAGCGGGAGTCGTTGAAGCACAAGCTGGAGGAGCTGTCGAGCGGCGAGATCGAGATCCCGCTGTTGATAGGCGGCGAGGAGGTGAGAACGGGTCACACGGGCAAGGCCGTGATGCCGCACCGCCACGGCCATGTGCTGGCAACCTGGCACAGGGCGGGAGACAAGGAAGTCGAACGTGCGATCAAGGCATCGCTCAATGCTTACAGGGAGTGGTCGCGTTGGCCGTGGAGCGAGCGAGCGAGCGTGTTTCTGCGTGCGGCGGAGCTATTGGCCACGACGTGGCGCGACACGCTCAATGCATCCACCATGTTGTGTCAAAGCAAGACGGTGCATCAGGCTGAGCTCGACGCCGCGTGCGAGCTGATCGACTTCTTCCGCTTCAACATACACTACGCGGAACGCCTCTACGAGGACCAGCCGATTCAGTCTCCAGGAGTATGGAACAGGGTCGAGTACAGGCCGCTGGAGGGGTTCGTGTACGCGATCACACCGTTCAACTTCACGTCGATCGCGGGCAACCTGCCCAGCTCACCGGCGATCATGGGGAACGTCGTTATCTGGAAGCCCGCTCGTTCGGCGATCTTCAGCGCCTATTTCATTGCCAAGCTGTTCGACGAAGCCGGTCTGCCGCCGGGAGTGATCAACTTCATCGCCGGCGATTCGGCGGCGATCACCGAAGGGGCGCTCTCGAGCCCCGACTTCGCTGGAATCCACTTCACGGGGTCCACCGAGGTGTTTCAGGGTTTCTGGCGCACGATCGGGCAGAACATCAAGCAGTACCGGACGTATCCCCGGATCGTGGGGGAGACAGGAGGGAAGGATTTCATCATCGCGCACACGAGCGCCGATCCCGACGCGCTCGTAACCGCGATCATTCGAGGATCGTTCGAGTACCAGGGCCAGAAGTGCAGCGCCGCCTCACGGATCTACGTGCCCGACTCGCTGTGGAGGGAGATCAGGGACCGGCTCGTGGGCGAGGTCGAAACGATTCGCATGGGCGACGTCGCCGACTTCCGCAACTTCATGGGCGCTGTGATCGATCGGCCAGCCTACGACAAGATCGTGGGATACATCGAGCAGTCACGAAAGGGCAAGGGCGCGAAGATCCTGGCGGGTGGCGAGGCCGATGACTCGGACGGATACTTCATTCGGCCGACCGTGATCCAGGTCACCGAGCCGGACCATGTCACGATGTGTGAGGAGATCTTCGGACCGGTTGTGAGCGTCTATGTGTACCCGGAGGCGAGATGGGCGGAGACGCTGCGTTTGGTTGACACCACGTCGCCCTACGGCCTCACGGGTGCTGTGTTCGCGCGAGATCGTAGCGCCGTGAAGCAGGCCCACGATGCGCTGTGGCACGCCGCCGGGAACTTCTACGTGAACGACAAACCAACGGGTGCCGTGGTCGGGCAGCAGCCGTTCGGCGGATCCCGCGCCTCGGGAACCAACGACAAGGCGGGCTCGATGATGAATCTCCTGCGCTGGGTGTCGGCGAGGTCCGTCAAGGAGAACTTCGTGCCGCCGGTGGACTACCGATACCCCTTCATGGCCGAGGAATAGCAGCCACTATCTGCTTTCGGCGTAAGGCGTTACACCGGAGTGTGACGAGTGACCTTGATTATCGGGCGGCGTGATGGGAGCTTGTAAGCCTTTCCGCATACCGAGGGAGTAACGTGCATCGGGGCGTACTAAACGCAGTCCTACTATTGGCGGCCGCCGTTTCATGGGCTTGCGAGCCGGCGAACATCACCGAAGCGCGGGAGCAGCTCCAGCGCGGCGGAACGCGCCTAGTCGAGTTCAGCATTCCCGTGGCGGCCGAGACGCTCACAGTGGATACGCTACTCCGGGACCTCGACGTGGACGTCGATACGCTGGCCGGAGGCCTGCTCGGCTTCTCGATCGATCCCGAGACCTTGAGCGTCGCCGTGGGCGAGAAGCTTCGCTTCGACAACCTGGGCTTCGATCAATTCACGTTCAGCTTCGACCAGATGCTCAGGACGCAGCAGGTATCTGCCGGCGTGAAGGTGGGCGTATCGTCACCGGCACCTGCTCCTCCCGTCGCACCACCCCGGGCTCCGCAGCAGGCAGGGGACATCGAGTTCTTCACACCCAACGGTTCGAAGGTCACCGGTGCGACGGTCGATACGGGGACGGTGATTCGGACAGCCGTCAACAATTCTCGGTGCGACGCGTGGGTGAAGATGTCGTTGGTCGACGCCAACAACATCACAATCATCTCGTTCGATTCCACCGATGTCGCCAGTGGTCAGTCTACGACGGACACTGTGCGAGCCGACACGGTGACGGTAGCCGGGTTCGTGAACGTGATTGTAGATGCCGGGCCGCTTGGAAGTTGCGTCCCGTTCCTAGGCGACTCGGTGGCCGGGGACGTCACCTTCCTTCCCATGACGTTGGCTTCCGTTGATCTCGAGAACGTGAACGAGAGCTTCAGCGAGACCTTCGACGCCCTGGCCTCCGAGACGCGGATTCAGGCGGTTGACACGGTGGTGGTGGACAGCGGCGGTTTTGTGCTGAACGTCCAGAACCGGCTGCCGATAGCGGAGAACGTGGATCTCACGTTCACGGGAATCGAGCGCCCGCTGGGAACGCCGCTCACCGCCACGCTCAACGTGCCGGCGGCGCCGGGAGACGGGTCCACGGTGACAGGGACGCTCAATCTGGATCTCGCAAGCGCCACCATCATCCCGAGTCAGGTCGTAGTATCGGTGAACGGTTCCGCCACCGCTCCGGTTGCCACGATCTCGCCCACTGTCGCGAGCAACGCGGTGGTGGTGGACGGCTCGGGTAGCCTCAAGATCGGCTCGCTCAGGGGCACGCTCGATCCCGACTCGACGCCGGAGCTCAAGATCTCGATCGAGGAGTCCACCGAGATCCCGCTCGGGAACCTCGATCTCGGGGACTTCGAGGACGTGGTCAAGGATGCGACCCTCAACAGTGTCCAGATATCGCTGTTCGTGGACAACCAGGCCGACGTGCCGGTGACACTCGACAGCTTCCAGCTGGGTGCGGTGCGGATCGACACGCTCACGGGGCAGCCCGAACGCGACGTGAACGGCGACCTGGTGTTCGAGACGGACTCTACCACGGGCCTGCCGCTTCTGATCGATACGACGCTGGCGCTCAATCGCGCCGGCACCACCGCGATCATGCTCGACGACGCCGAGACGGCCGGACTGATCAACCGCGTGGTGGATCTCCTGCTCGATTCGGTGCGCGTGGCGCTCGTGGGCTCGGGCGACGCGGTGGTAGGCGACGGCAGCCAGGCAGGAATCACGAGCTCCGACAGTGTGAGCCTGGCCATCGGGCTCAGCGTGGGCGTCGATTTCACCCTCCCTACGACGGGCGTCACTTTCGAGACCAGCACCGTGCAGGACGGCCTCAACTCGGACACGACGTTCAGCGACGACGAGGTGAACGATCTCACGTCGAGTCTGGACACGGCGTTCGTGACACTCGCCATTCAGAACGGCACGCCGTTCGAGGTGGAAGCCGTGGTTGCAGTCGTTGACGACTCTCTGGCCGACAGTGTGGACGTGTTCCAGCAGCCCAACCGCATACTGCTGGACACCGTGCTGGTGCAGGCGCCTCAGGTGGACGCCTCCGGCCTGGTCGTCCAGCCCGCAACCTCCACTGTCACAGTG
>JBHIEQ010000209.1:0-5547 GCA_046760725.1 Gemmatimonadales bacterium | reverse complement strand
TCGGCGATCGCGGCGGTGGACGACACGTCACCCAGGTAGATGGCGGCCGAGCGAGCCCATACGCAGCAGGTCGCCAAGCCATGATTGGTGATCACGTTGTCCCGGATGCGCAGTGTGTCCACGAACCGAGACCAGATCGACGCCTCGATGCCCCCGTCTATCGTATTGGAATCGACGTTCGCGAGGGGTGCGCCGCCAGACAACCCTCCGGCGTAGATCGACCCGTACGATGCGGGACCGCTGATGCTGTTGCCCACTATACGGATCAGAGAGGCCGTACCATCAGCCAGAATGCCGGTGTAGCCGACCGTCGAAGGCAGAGTGATCGTGTTGGCCCTGATCTCCACCGTCACAGGCGTCGGCAGGACGCCCAGGGCTCCATAGACGTCGATCGGCCGGTCGCAATCAGTTATCACATTATCGCTTACCAAAGCCTCGGCATGGTCGATCTCGAACCCGAAATATCCGTCCGCGTCGCACGTCGTGATGTTGCGCTGGATGGTCACGACCGAATGACCGCCGGCCGCAGCCTGCAATCCGGGCCCGGACGCCGCGGCGCCGCCCGAGCCGTAAAAATCGATCGCCGCGTAGTCCGGTCGCACGAACTGGTTGTCGGTCACGAGAAGCGTGCTTCCGCAACCCGAGGAGTCATAGCCGTCGATGCTCGTCCCCATCACATCGGTGGAGGTGCTGTTCTCCACTGTTATGTCGCTGCACCAGGCATCGACATCATAGTAGTTGCCGGTGAAGGCCGAGTTGCGGACGATCACGCCGCCGTCGTTGACATAGATGGCGTCGTCGAGATTCGTGGCCTTGAGATCGTCGGCATCGACCCAGGTGTCGTAACCGTAGATCCCGTCGCTGCACCCGAGGCACCCCGGATCGCCGTCGATGCTCACGCCTCGAACGATCATGTCCGACCTGGTGAGCGGCCAAGGATCCACGTAGAACGCGGTTCCGTAGTCACCGAGCACGAAGCGTGAGTTGCTGACCGTGAGAATACGGCCCTCGTAGAACGAGTCACCCCCACCGCGGCCCGACGTGTTCACCGTCACGGAATCCACGGCGACACTATCGTAGCCGTCCACGTGGAGCCACGACCCCATGTCTGTGAAGATGGAATCCCCCAGGAGCGTGACGACTTCGGGCGCCTGCGCCTGAGTGGCTGCCACCGCCGGAGCAGTCTCGCCTCCTCCGGCATCGGCCGCGTACAGCTCGATCGCGCTGTAACCCGAACCCGTGATCACGTTGTGATCGAACGCCGCCGTGCTGTAGGGATCCACGTTCACCGCACCGTAGTAGTTGTCGCGGAACCGGTTCCCGCCGATCTCGACCGCGGTCGCCCCCACGGCGCCGGTGCAAACCCGGCACGCATCGAGTCCCCATCCGCCACTGTATTGCACCACATTATCGCGCATCACGATGCTGGCGACGTCATAGGTCCGAATCGCGTCGCTCCCGTGATCAGAAAACGTGCTCGATCTGACGTCCAACAGACCGACGGGGCCATAAACCTCGATACCGTCGGTCCACAGGTAGTCGCCCCCCCCGATGAACTGGGAATTCCGCACGAGGATTTGGTCGGCGGACCCCCACGAATTGATCGAGGCCGACCAGGTCTGATCGCCCTGCTGGAAATGCACGTTATCCACGAGGACCGTTCCGGCCTCACCGATCTGAATCGGCCACCCCATCGGGTCGATCCGGAAGTTGTGTATCTCAGCTGTCGCACCGGGAGCCTGAACCTCGAACCCCCAGTCGTAATCACCGCGCGTTATCCGCGGCAGCAGATCACCCGGCGCCGCAGCGAAACCGCCGGAGGGAGCCGCCGCAAGCTCGCCGTAGACCACGACACCCTTGTTGACCATCACACCCGACGAGTACCGACCCGCGCGCACGCGGACCGTGTCTCCCACCCTCGCGATGTCGACACCGTCCTGGATCGTGGCGAACGGATACTGGGACGTGCCGAGCTGGTTCGTCTCATTGAACGCGAGAGCGTCCACCCAGTGATTGGGCCGCGTAGCCACGACGGTGACCGTCACTCCCGCGCTATCCGTCGTGCCTCCGCGGACCGCACTGATCACCGCAGTTCCCGTGTCCACCGCGACGGCCTGGCCAGCAGGCGATATGGCTACCACAGTCTCATCGCTCGTCTGCCAGAAGACGTCACTCAACACAGTGGTGTTACCGCTGGAATCGACCGAGCTGGCGGTGAACTCGACTTGCTGACCGGTGAGAACCGTGAGATCGCCAGGCTCGATGGTGAAACCGGGCACGATCGGGCTCGTGGCACAGGCGCCGGGCGCTATGAAGAACACCCGAAAACCACTCACATCGAGCCCCACAGAGTTGGACAGAATTATCAAGGCGTCGCGCGCCCTGGTGAGTCCGTCGCCGTCCACGTCGCCCAGCGCGGCGTTGAAAGCTGACACGTCGAGACCGATCGACGCGGAGAGCGCAATCAGGGCGTCGCGGCTATTGGCAAGGCCGTCCCCATCCACGTCACCGTAGCGGCCGGCGGCCGGACAATACGCCCGACTCGACGGCACGGCGCTCGGGGTGAGATCCACGAACGTCACCGCCGCGAACAGCTCGCGGACCTCTACTGCGACGGTCGTCGTATCCGACACGACCGGGCGTAGCCGCAGAATGCCCGCGGTCACGTGCCCACTCGCGCCAGCCGGGTTGACACCGCTCGCGATCAACGCACCGCCGGCAAGCGAGTCGTCGTTGACCGTGATCTCCCCGAAGCTGCCGTTCGACCCGCCCGCGAACCGGAGAACCGGCGTATCCCAGCGAACGACGATGGCGAAGCTCCCGAGCGCCTCCGTGCGCGCCGACATGTCGATCTCGATCGGCAGCTCGAAATCGACGCCGACGATCGAAGAGGCGTTGCCGCCGAGGCGGACCGGGATGGTTTGAGCGTGAGCCGTCGTGGTACCCACACTGAACCAGATCGCAACGGCGAGCAGCGTCACGCCGTAGAGCACACGGAACAGGGGCGCCCGCATCATCTGCGCCGCTCCTGCCGCCGGGGTCGCACCAGACGTTTCACCGGCCGCTGAGAAGGCGCAGCCATCAAGGCTCCCGCCACCCGACCCACGCCGCCGCCGGCTGTCACTTCCCGCTCTCGTGGCAGAGCCTGGAGGCCGGCTTCGATCTCGGCGTGCCGCCTGATAGGAGTCACATCGGTCGCGATCGCGGCGGGCGCGCCGACCGGAGCGGCGGCTATCGTGTCGGCCGCAACCGCGACAAACGTCACGTTCGCAGAAATGCTGTCTCCCGCCGATAGGGTGTCACAGCCGACGGCACACTGAGGACCCAGCGCGTCTCCCCACCAGCTGCTGTCGGCATCCAGGGCGGTCCCACCCAGGTTCAGAACCCCAAACGCGTTCCCCTCGATGTTGTTCGACCGGAACACCGAGCCCGTGCCAACGGAGTCGAGAATCCCGGTGCCGTTACGCCGAATCGAGTTGTAACGGCCGGTTGCCAGCGAGTAGAGAAGGACTCCGACGCCCAGGTTGTCGGCGATCAGATTGGTATCGATCGCAACACCAGAAGCTGTGCCGTCCACTCGGATCCCCGGAACGCCGTTACCCGTCACCGTGTTGCGCACTACGTGCGCCCACCAGAAGACGTTCGACGACCTTATGCCGGATGCCCCGGCTACGCTGAGCGTGTCGATCCCACTCACCGTGTTGCCACTCACGCTCACCGAATCGGCCCATGCGACGGACATTCCGAGACCGGCACCCGACTGGACAGTGTTCGAGTCCACACGCACGTAGTTGTTGCGATAGCCCGAGCTTGCCATGACGGCGATACCGCCCAAGCTGTATGAGCCTCCACTCACTGAATTCCCCACCAGCCGGGCGTCCACGTACGACCCTCCCTGGACCAGGTATCCAGCGATGGGCGGCGTGAGTGCGCCCCCCGCCGTGAACACGTTGCCACGAACGGTGAGGGCAAACGTGTTGTACCAATACTGCCAGTTGTACGAAGAGCCACCGTAATAGCACTGGCTGACCGTGTTGTTCGTGACGGAGCCGTTACCGGTGTTGTACTCGATGCCGTACGCGGTGTTGGAATCCACGCAAGTGATCGAGTTGGCGTCGAACAGCGCCACAGCGCCTCTCTCCGCGTAGATGCCGTCCGAGCCCCCCATGTTCGTGATCACGTTGTTCTGCACCGTGATCGTGTCGCCCGGCCACACGCCTATCCCCGTGCCGAACGTCGAGTCAATCGTGTTGCTCTCCACGATCATCGTGCGGAGCGGACCCATGCCTATCTGACGGGTCCACGGTCCGGTGAGATCACCCACGAACGAGTTGTTGATGACCTCGATGTGGCTCCTCGTCGTATCCCACGCACCACTGCGCACGCCCCAGTACTTTCCGCGGAACGAGTTGCTGTCCACCACGGCTACGCCGGTGTCTGAGACGTATTGGACCCAAACACCCGCGCCGTTGTTGCCGGTGAACGTGTTCAACCGCACGTCGGCTGAATTCACGTCCTCGAGATAGACCGTCGCGCGATCCGTGAGCCCGTCACCATCGTCGGATGTGAAGTAGTTGCGGTCAAACGTATTGTCGCGAGCGGTGAACACGCCGGAGCTGTCCAGCCAAACTCCGGACGCGAAGTTGTCGTGCACCGAGTTCGAGTCCACCCGAATTGTGTCGATGTTTCCAAGGTACGCCCCACTCCACCACGGACTCCCTGCGCAGCAACGCGCCGTACTGTCGATCTCGGCTCCAACGATAGCGAGCCGCCCGATGCCCCATACCAGGATCCCGTCACTATTCGTGTTCGAGATGCGGCCGCCGCGTATCGTGAGGTGCTGCGTCCGCAACGTGTCGCCCGGGAAGAAGGGGCTGGAACCGACCGCCGGCCCTCCCATCTGCGCAACTGTGTCGTTCTCGACCAGCATGCTGTCGGCCACGAGCCAGATCCCCGCCCCGGCACTCCCCCTGACGACACTGTTCCGCACCACAGCTACGTTCACCAGCGAGTCCACCACAATCCCCGAGCCGGAGCCGTAAAATCTCGACCCGTCCACCTCGACAAGATCGGCACGGTACACCCACAGCCCCGCCACACCCGAGCTGTCGGCCCTCGAGTCTGTGACCCTCACCGTATCCACATCGGTCGCCACGATGCCGGCCTGCGAGGTGCGTACCACGCGCGTGCTATCGAACACGTCGAACAGCACCACACCCGTGTCCGCGACGATCCCGGGCCCATCCACCAGGCTTACCTGACTCGCACCCACCGCAAACCACGCCGCGTCGCTCACGCCGATTCCCGCACCCGCGATCCCACTCACCACACTCGAGTCCACGATCACCGTGTCACCCCGGACTCCGATACCGACGGCAAATACGCCGCCGTCCAGCGAATCAGGACCCTCGCCCACGCCGAACACCCGGGCTCGCCCGATCCCTACAACCGCGGCCTCCGTACCCGCGCTGTCGATGAGTATTCCCGCTCCCCAGGCACCGTTAACCGTCACGTCGAGCAGACCGACCGCCCCGGCGCTGTGAACAT
>JBHIEQ010000208.1:0-5566 GCA_046760725.1 Gemmatimonadales bacterium | reverse complement strand
CAATCGGGACTGATGGTACGACGCGATGTTGATGTTGGCTTCGCCGAGAAGCCCCCCGACCCTGCCGATTACCCCCGGTACGTCCCGGTTCTTCAAGACAATGATGTGCCCGTCGGCCGGAATATCGACGTCGAACTCGTCGATCCGGATGACACGCCCGACGCGCTCACCGACGAGAGCGCCAACAACCGAGACACTCCGACGGGCGGCATCCAGCGTGACACCCACTGTAGTCTCGAAACCAGACTGAGCATGGCCGGCACGGTGGCTCACCGCGACACCTCGCGCCGCCGCTAGAACCGCGGCGTTTACCAGCCTCACGGGGCTGACCCCCATGCCCGCGAGCACTCCCTCCAATGCCGCCAGCATTACCGGCCGCGGCGCGAGCTCATCCTCACCTCCGTAGGCGACCTCCACCGAGTGCACTGCTCCCTCTGAGAGCCCCACCGCCAGCCGACCGAGGCGCCGCGCCAACTCCAGCAGGCCACGCAACCGGACCAGAACGTCGCGTGAGAGCCCCGGCAGATTGATAGCTCCGCCCACTGAGCCCGTGAGAAGGGCGTCCCGCACCGCAGCACAGATCTCCTGCGCCACCCGCTCCTGCGCCTCTGACGTCGACGCGGCCAGGTGCGGCGTGAGAATGACCCTCTCCGACCTGCGAAGAGGAGAGTCCTCCGCAAGGGGCTCCGGATCGAACACGTCGAGTGCCGCCCCCGCTATCCTATCGGCCTCGATCTCCTCCAGCAGCGCATCCTGATCCACGAGCGCCCCTCGCGCCGTGTTGATCACCACCGCATGCCGCTTCATGGATCGCAGCCGCTCAGCGTTGAGCAAGCACCGTGTCTCATCGGTCAAGGGAAGATGCAACGTGAGGACGTCCGCTTCCGGGAGCAGCTCGCCCAGGGACACCAGCTCCACCCCCAGCTCCGCGGCGCGCTCCCCCGGGAGATAGGGATCGTGAGCCAGTATACGCATGCCGAAGGCCCGGGCGATCGCCGCGACGTGAGCGCCGATCCGGCCCAGGCCCACTACACCCAACGTCTTGCCCCTGAGCTCGGTACCGGCAAATCGCTTCCGGTCCCACCGCCCGCTCCGCATGCTGAGAGCCGCATCGGGAATACGGCGCATGAGCGCGAGGAGCAAAGCGATGGTATGCTCGGCTGCACTCACCGTGTTCGCCCCCGGAGCATTGAGCACTGCCACACCGCGCCGCGTTGCAGCACTCACGTCGATGTTGTCCACTCCCGTTCCGGCGCGGCCTATCACCACAAGCTCCGGCGCCCCGGCGAGGAGCGAGTCGTCCACCGTCGTGCCCGATCGAACGATCAACCCATGAGCCCGTGCCAACTCCGCTCGTAGCCGATCGCGATCGTTCTCGACCGTGACGACGTCCAGCCGCGGCTCGGCGCGCAGCAGCACGAGACCCGACTCCGCCACCCTGTCCGCGACAACTACCACGTATGTCCGAGCGTCCGACATCACCGAACGACCTCCTCGATCACGCCGAGCAGTCTCCTCACGCATTCCACCGAATGATCTCCCATGTGACCGATCCGAATCGTATCCCCTTTCAGCCTGCCGTACCCCGAGCCGATCGTCCACCCCCTGCCGCCCACCGCCTGCGCCACCGAACGCCCGTGCTTTCCCTCCGGCACTCGCAGGCACGACACGGTCCAGCTTCGCCGATCCGGCCGCGGCAGGTAGCTGAAACCCAACTCACCGCCCCGATTGTCCACCCATTCCTCGACGGTCTTTCGCATCGCGGCATGCCGCTCCCACCGCGCTTCCACTCCCCCCTCAGACTGAACCCGCTCGAGCTGTGCCTCGAGAGCGAAGAGCTGCGGAATCGCCGGCGTGTTGGTCGGCTGGTGCGCCTCCATCGCCTCCTGGAACGCCAGGAGATCGAGGTACGCCCCCCGCTCCGGGACGGTCTTCGCCCGCTCGAGCATGCGCTCAGATGCCACGCCGAGCGCAAGCCCCGGCGGCAGCGCCAGCGCCTTTTGCGAGCCGGTGAGCACGAAGTCCAACCCCCATCGATCCGTCTCCACCGGAGAGCCGCCCAGCGACGTGACGGCATCCACCAGCAGGACGACCCTCTCGAACTCGTGCACCACCGCGGCAAGCTCCTCGAGCGGCGCAAGGGCTCCGGTCGAGGTCTCCGAGTGCACCAGGGTCACCGCATCGACCTCCGACCGGGTGAGCGCGTCGCGCAGCATGTCCGGCTCCACGGTCTCGCCGGGCGGCACGTCCAACCGCACGAGCTCACGGCCCGTCGCCTGCACGATCCCCGCAAACCGCTCACCGAACGCCCCCCCGACCAACGACAATGCACGACGTCGCACGCCGCAGCGCACGGCGAGCTCCATGAACCCCGTGGCGGAACACGTTCCGAGGAGCACGCGGCGCTCGGTACGAAACAATCGCTTGAGGGGCTCCTCCATCCCACTCAACAGATCGATCATGTCGCGCCCACGATGGGCGATCATGGGGCGCATCATCGCTCTGAGCACCTCCGGGTGAACCTCGGTGGGACCCGGCAGAAAGAACTGGCCGAACTCGGGAGCGTTCATGTCGCTAGCAGGAACTCAAGATATCGACGTCCCGAGCTCAACTGGCCCCGGCCAGCCAATGGCCGACCGATCCCTTGGAGTCCACCAGGTGCATACCGTGGTCGGCGAACCGCCGGAAAGCCTCGTGCGCCTGATCGGTGAAATCCACGACTCCAGGAACCACCACGGGTGAGGTGCAGTCTTGGAGCAGATAGACCTTGCCGGCCAGCGCCGGATCGCGCCCGGTGATCTCGCCGAGCAGGTCGTGGATCGTCCAGGCAACACAATGACTCTTCGCCTGGCCGGCAACGAACACTGCGTCGAAACCGAGGAGTCGTTCGATGAACGGCAAATTCCTTTCGGCGATCGGCTCTCCGTCGGGCCCCTTCACCACCTCGGGGCTCAACACCGAGTAGTTTTCGGTGAGCGGATTGTTACCCTTGATCTCGAAACGCGCCGCGGTCTGACGTGCGATCGAGTGAAAGAACACAGCTTCCTCCACCGCCGACACGAGAGCGTGGCCGATCCCACCCAACATCGCGTGATAGGGCCACACCATGAGGGGATACCGCCCCCGCCCTAACTGCCGGACGTACGACAAAACGTGCCGTCCCAGCCACGCACCATCTCCTCCAGCCACCGTCTCGGCAACGGCAGGGTTCACCCGCCACCTGCCACCTTCGACGTCCTCCAGCGTGATGACGGTGTTCGCGGCGGGATGTCCGCCTTCCTCATCCACCCAGAAGATCGGATGGAAGATCTGCAGCGCCAAGTGCGTATCCATCGTCACAGCGATCTCGGTCAACACACCCAGATTGCGATACGTGAACTCGCAGAGGCGCACGTTGTCCTCCACCGCGCCACTGCCCGTTCTCCCTGCAACGAACAGCTCGAAATCCGGAATGCAGAACGTGTTCTGGCAATCGATGATCAAGAGACACACACGCGTCTCGTCCTCCGCGGCCGGCTTCAAGCCGTGTTCTGCCGCCCAGCGCGAAGCATCCGCTGCCCGCTCGGCATAGGGGACCCGCCAGACTTCACCGACCTTCGACCGATCGAAATGCGGAGGTATGGAAAGCTCTCGCACGATCACTCCGCGAGCTCGAGCCGAGGATTGGGAGAATAAGCACGACCGACCTTGCCAATCGGCTTGCCCTCAACCATCACTACATCGGCCGTGAAGTCGTACTTCCCTTCCCCCTGAAACAGTGAAGATCCCACACCATAGGCGTCACACGGCACTCCCGCCTCCTCGAACCTGCGGATCTTCTCCACGGTGAACCCACCCGACACCACTATCTTGACGTGCTGGAATCCCTCCGCGTCGAGGGCCGTACGCACATTCCAGACCAGTTGGGGATTGACGCCGCGAGGATCGAACGATCCCATCTGCGGGATCACCGACTTGTCCACCATCGTGTTCGAAGTGTCGAGCCTTACGCCGTACAACCGCGGCCCGAGCGCGCGAGCCACCTCCAAAGAAGTCCGAACCGAGTCATTGTCAAAATCCACCAAACTAATGAGCCGGACGTCCTCCGGCATGTATTCCGCGAACTTCCTGGTGGCGAGGGCCGTGTCACCGCCGTAGGCGGCGATGACGGCGTGCGGAACGGTCCCGATCCCTTTGCTGCCCCACCACGAAGCCTGCGCGTCCGTGGACACTCCGATGGCCCCGGCGATGTGCGCAGCGTAGCCGTCGCCGGTCTGAACCAGCCAGTGATCGTGCCGCGCCGGAAAGAACATCACCTCTTTCGGCTTAGCCGCCTCCACGACACGGTGTGTGTTCGTTCCCACCCGCGTGCGCCTGGCGAGTACGCCCAAGTAGAGCGTCTCCAAGTGCGCGAACGCGTCGTACGGCCCCTCGATCGTCATCACAGTCTCCCAGGGATCGACTTCATCTCCATCGTACAACGCGTGGACCGTGAGATCCTCCCAACCGTAGGAACACAGCTTCAGAATCGCGATCGCCTCATCGATTCCTCCCAGGTACGCGTGCGTCTTCGTGAATACTTGCATCAGGACGCGAGGGTGATGGTCGTCCGCCACCAGAACCTCGCGGGCCCGGACGAAATACTTGTCGGAGTAGTATCCCGACCGCATCTTCTCAACCGGGAGGTTGAAGATCGACGGGTCCAAACGCTTTCTGCGAGGCATAGCTCAGACGATCTCCTTGACCTCGTATCTGACCGCTCGCCGCGCGAGCCACCTCACCCCCAACGCATCCCGCAGCCCCCTCAGGGCGCGATCCCACATTCCGTACTTGGAACGACCGTACACCCTCGCCCGATGCCTGACAGGAAGCTCCACGACCCGTCCCCCCTGCATCCTGAGCAGCGTCGGTACGAAACGGTGCATGCCGTCGAAGCGTGTGAGCCTCAGCGCCGCCGCTCGGCGGATTACCCTGAGACCGCACCCCGTGTCCCGCACGACGTCACCCGTGATCCAATTGCGCACCGCATTGGCGACGCGGCTCTGCAACCTCTTCCAGGCTCCGTCAGCTCGACGAGCCCGATAACCCACAGCGGCGACGCATGAAGGCTCCTGATCGAGCGCACCGAGCAGCGCCGGCAGGTCCGAAGGGTCGTTCTGCCCATCCGCGTCCATGGTGACAACGATATCCCCGCGGGCCGCGTCCACCCCCGCCAATATCGCGCCGCTCTGACCGCAGCGTCGTCCCAGAGCGACGATCCGCAGCCCCCGTATGGCACGCGCGAGCGACCGCAACTCCTCGAGCGAACCATCCGTAGAGCCATCGTCAACCGCAATGATCTCGTGCGGCATATCTCCGAGCACGCCGACGAGCTCCGTGAGCAAGGGCGTCAGGTTGCCCTTCTCGTTGTAAACCGGCAGTACTACACTCAACACTGTCTGACCCCGGCTGAGCGGCGATCAGGAATCTCGGATGCAGAAGTTCGCATTCGGGATGCGAAACGCGAAAATTGGAAATTCAAATTCGCCATTCCCTCGACCGCGGGCAAGTTGACAGTGGCCCGCGCCCACCGGTTATTTCGCGATGC
>JBHIEQ010000207.1:0-5572 GCA_046760725.1 Gemmatimonadales bacterium | reverse complement strand
TGACCGACAAGTTATCGCGCCGGGAGTTCCTGGGCGCCGCCACAGGCGTCGCCGCCGCGGCCACCCTGACTCCCGGAATGACACACGCAACAGGCGCACCCGCAATCCACGTCCGCCCACCGGCCAAGCCCGTGGCGGTCGCGTCGCGTAACGGACTGCGCGGCGTCGAGAAGGCAGGACAGCTCCTGGCACAGGGCGTCGATACCCTGGATGCAGCCATCGAGGGCGTCAAGATCCAGGAGCTGGACCCCAACGACTCATCGGTCGGCTACGGTGGCCTCCCCAACGAGGAGGGCGTCGTTCAGCTCGACGCCTCGTGCATGCACGGCCCCACCCGCCGAGCCGGCGCGGTCGCAGCACTAGAGGGCATCAAGACTCCATCTGTCGTGGCCAAGTACGTGCTCCTCTACACCGATCACGTCCTTCTCGTCGCCGAGGGGGCAAAGAGATTCGCCCTCTCCTACGGGTTCAAAGAGGAAGATCTCCTGACCGAGCAGTCGCGCCAGCGATGGCTAGTATGGCGGGCGAACCGCAACGCGAACGACGACTGGCTGAACGTCGAACGTGACGAGGACATGGTTCAGCGCCCCACCGGTACCATCAACATGAACGTCGTCAACCCTCAGGGCGACGTATCGTCAGTCACGACCACCAGCGGACTGTCATGGAAGATCCCGGGACGGGTGGGCGATTCCCCCATCATCGGAGCCGGACAATACACCGACAATGACATCGGCGCCGCGGGATCCACGGGACGCGGCGAGGCGAACATCAAGGTGTGCGGAGCCTTTCTCACCGTTGAGTTCATGCGACGCGGAATGAAGCCGGCGGACGCAGCACTCGAGACCCTCCGCCGCGTGGTGAGCACGACCGAGACCCGCCTGCTCGACGAGCAGGGACGCCCCATGTTCGGCCTAAACTTCTACGCCGTCAACAAGAACGGAGAGTACGGAGCGGCAAGCATGTATCCCAGCAGATACTCCGCCTGGGACGGAGACCAGGCGGCGACCTACGACACGGCATACCTATTCGAGCGGGAGCGGTGAGAACGGTAGCGGCAATCGCTGCGAGCGTCTGGGGGATCGCGAGCCCCGCCCTCGGCCAGCTACCCGACCTCCCGACGCTCGGCAGCCGCTGGACCGAGGTGCAGTACCCCAAGCTGTACTACACCATCCGCGACGGCTTCACCTTCGGGATGTACTACGCACAACAGCGGCCCATGGGTTTCGAAGACTACTGGGATCCGGAGCCGTACCACGGGGCGATCACGGTGGACGGGCGGCTCTCGACGTCCGGCCGCAGGGAGCTGATGCTCGAAGCCCGGCTGCCCAAACTGGTACCGGGCTGGCGCGCGGTGCTCACCTTCGAGGCGAGCCGCAGGCCCCGTGACTACTACTTCGGCATGGGGAACTCCACCAGCCCGAGCCGCGACTCCCTGGCTACAAACCCGCGCTTCTACGACTCGGACAACACCCGCATCTTCCTGCGCGGCGAGCTGCAACGCCGCATCATCGGCGGTTTGCGGGTGCTCGGCGGATTCCACGCCGAACGCTGGCGCCTCAACACCCCCGAAGGTCCGAGCCGGCTCGTCAACGACCAGACGGCTGGACTCGATCCCACGATCGGCCGGAACGTGTCCGACATCACGCTCAGAGTGGGTGTAGTGTTCGACGTCCGGGATGACGAAGTTGCGCCGCGCCGCGGCGTTCTGCTCCAGGCGATCCACAATCGGGCGGACAGCTCCCTCGCGGGGCAACTCTCCTACACGCGCACAACCTTCTCTGGCGCCGCATACGCGTCCCCTCACCAGAAAGTGGTGCTCGCCGCACGGGTACTCGGACAGACAATGGGCGGCATGCCCCGCGTCGGAAGCTACGCGTTGATCGAGTCATCCGATCGACCTTTCGTCGGGATCGGAGGTGAGGGCTCCCACCGCGCCCTCACGGACCAGCGGTTCCTCGGCCCAGACAAGCTGCTCCTGAACGCGGACGCGCGCTACGACCTGATGAGCGAGGAAACACTCTATGCCCTCACCGCCGTCGCCTTTCTGGATGCGGGCCGCGTCTTCGACCTGGGCGGTCTGGAATTCACCACCCGAGATCTGCATGTGGGAGGCGGCGCTGGGATTTTCGTGAGATGGCGCCGCGTTGCGGTCCTGGGATCGACCGTGGGAGTAGGACCGGACGGCATAGTCTTCCACGTTCACAGCCGCTGGGCATACTAGCCGGAGGGTTGGTGTTGGCAAAGAGACCACCGCATGGTAGCCTATGTGAGTGACAACTCACCCCCCCGACTCGACTCCAGCCGCTGCGAAACGGCGGCGTAATGCCCGCGGCACCCACGACCGCCTCGTCCGGGCGGCCCTTGAGCTGTTCACCACTCGCGGGTACGACCGCAGCACCACGCCGCAAATCGCCGAGCGCGCCGGAGTGGCCGAAGGCACCATCTACCGCCACTTCCAGAGTAAGAGCCACCTGCTCAATGAGATCTATCGTGCGGCGATCAGACTTCTCGCCGATCCGCTGAGCCGGAGATCGAGTTCCGCGAGCTGCGAGGATACCCTGGCCGAAATCGCATCGTCCTGGCAGACTCTCGCCGCGCGGGATCCCGGATTGATCCGCCTAGTCTTCAGCACACCCCTGGGCGACACGCTCGACATCAGGAGCCGCGACGCGTACGGCCGCCTCAAAGAGGAACTCGCTAAGGTGATCGCCTCGGGAAAGGCAGTCGGTGCGATCCGCGTGGGGCCCGTGGAGGTGTGGACCGAGGTGTGGCTGAGCCTCATAGTCCTGGCACTCGAAAAGATTGCCAGCCGAGAGTGGACGCGCGGCCAGGCAGCACCGGAGCTCGTCGTGACGGCAGCCTGGGACGCGATCAAGGCAGTGCCCGAGACACCCCAGGGAGCTCGACATGAGCCTGCATGACCCCCGTGACCGGAGAGACACGTGACCGCACCGACCACGGTCTCCAGCCGCGACAGTTGGGCGACGAGACTCGGCTTCATCCTGGCTGCCGTGGGATCCGCCGTCGGCCTCGGCAACATGTGGCGCTTCTCTTACGTCGCCGCCGAGGGCGGCGGCGCGGCCTTCGTGGTCGTCTACCTGCTGTTCGTCGGGTTCATTGGCATACCGATCATGACCGCCGAATTCGTGGTGGGACGCATGACACAGATCTCACCCGCGCTGGCGGTGAAGCGGCTGGGCGGCACGGCCTGGCTTCCGCTCGGTGCCCTTTACGTGTTCTCCGGGTTCGGAATCCTCTCGTACTACTCGGTGATCGCTGGCTGGACGATGCGTTACGCCGCTGACGGAATGCTCGGTCGATTGTCCGGCGATACGACCGCGTACTTCCAGTCGGTTGCGACAGGGGCACCCGCCGTTATTGCGCACCTGCTGTTCATGGCGATCACGGTGTTCATAGTGATTGGAGGGGTGAAACGCGGCCTGGAACGAACTGCTTTCATACTCATGCCGTTGCTGTTCCTCCTCCTCATCGGCCTCGCACTGTGGGCGGCCACTCTCACCGATGCGGGAACGGGTTACTCGTACTACCTCAGGCCGCAATTGCGGGAGCTTCTCAACCCGAACGTCATTGGGCTCGCCGCCGGGCAGGCGTTCTTCTCGCTCAGCCTCGGAATGGGTGCGCTGATGACCTACGCCTCCTACCTGAAGTCCCGGGAGAACCTGGGCAAGGAAGCGGCCACGGTGGCCCTCACCGATTTCGGTGTCGCTTTCGTCGCGGGGCTCGTGGTGTTCCCCATCATCATGCACTTCGGGCTCGGAGAGACGATCGGGCTCGGAGCGATATCCGACAACACTGTAGGGACCCTATTCATCGCGCTGCCCGCCGGACTTCAGAGCCTCGGAACAGTCGGCACCGTTGTGACCGTCGCATTCTTCGTGATGCTGTTCTTCGCCGCACTCACGTCTGCGATCTCGCTACTAGAGGTAGTGGTCGCGGCCATCGTCGATGGGTGGCGCTGGGCTCGCACCACAGCCGCCCTTGTGGCGGGAGCCGTCACAGCACTGGCGGGGTTGCCGGCCGCTTTCAGCCTGGAATTCCTGGATGCCGCGGACAAGCTCGTCGGAAACTTCCTGCTCATCGCGGGGGGCCTGTTCACCAGCATCCTGGTGGGCCACGTCATCCTGTCCAAGGCGGACGCGGAGCTTGCGGAGGGGCTCCCCTACGTGGCCGCACGACGTGCTTGGGCCTTGTTCGTGCGCTGGGTCGCCCCGGTGGTGCTCATCATAGTCTTGTACTTTAGCGCGCCACCGACCTGGAGCGCGTTGAAGACGCTGCTGGGAATCGGGTAGCAGCAGGCAGCCGGAGGCTAGCTCCCCGGGGTGGTCCGCCGGAGACTCACATGTAGACACCCTCCAGCGCGGATTCGGGACGTGGCATGTTCGCCTCCTTGCTCGCGAGGGCCTCTTGGGCGGCGCGCTCGACCTCCTCGGTCACCCGTCCCTCGACCTCCTCGAGGTCGGCGCCGCTCACCCCACTGCGCTTCAGGTGCTCCTCGTATAGCCCAACGGGATCTCGCTTCCCCCAGTAGGCATACCGCTCTGCGGGCACCATACGCCGCGCGTCCTGCTCGTCGTGTGTGGCATGGCCGCCCATGCGGAAGGTCTGTGCTGCCAGCATCACGGGACCATCTCCCCTCCGACATCGGTCTGCCGCGAGCTTGGTCGCCGCGAACGCATCCAACACGTTGTTCCCATCGAACGACCATCCCGCGCAGCCGTATGCTCGGTGCAGGTCCCTGAAGTCCCCCGGCAAGTGATGCCACTCCACCAGAGTACCGAGTGCGATCTGGTTGTTCTGAATCACGAATATGACGGGCACTCTCTCCACCGCCGCGAGATTGAAGGCCTCGTGTGTCGGACCGGCCTTGACGGAGCCGTCGCCGACCCATGTCAGCGCCACTCGACTCTCGCGCCGCAGCTTGAAGGAGAGCGCCACGCCCACCGTGACCGGCGGCATGTTGCCGATGTGGGATACGGGCTGGAGCACGCGGTGAGCGAAGCCCCCGACGTGACCGTCACGCCCCTTGGAGGGAGAGTCGTAGGTGCCGAGGTAGCCACGCAGCATATCCGCAACAGACATCCCCATCTCGCAGCAGGCACCGGCGTTACGGATCATCGGCGCCACTATGTCACGAGCTCGCTCCAGCGCGTGGACGGGGCCGACGGTGGCGGCCTCCTCGCCGGTAGCGAGCCACGCCTTCGAGATGACGCCTTGGCGCACCCAGCGTTTCAGGGTTATGTCGTGGAGTCGCGCACGCAGCATTCCCGCATACAAGTCGAGCTTCTGTTCGCGCCCCATGCCGTTGACTATCCGAGCGCGCTCGTCGTCCGCCGCCCACACCTCGTCGAACTCCTCGACCAGGTCCGGATCGGGCCGCCAATCGACGTACTCCGGCGGATCGTATGCGGGATATCGCTTCACTGAGAAACGGACTGCGGCGTCTTCAGGAGATTACTTGAGATACTGCCGAATGCGGTCGCGGTCTCCAGTTTCCAGGGCATCGACCAGGGCGCGACCCATCTCCATCGCAGTTGGGTACCGCTTGCCC
>JBHIEQ010000206.1:0-5608 GCA_046760725.1 Gemmatimonadales bacterium | reverse complement strand
GGGCAGAAAGGTAACCTTGGTGCCCGTGTGCTTCGCCTTCCCGGTCACCTCCAGCGCCCGAACGGTTTCGCCGCGCTCGAACCCCATGTGGTGCTCCTTGCCGCCACGCCACACCCACACGTCGAGACGCTCGGAGAGCGCGTTCACCACAGACACGCCGACGCCGTGCAGCCCCCCCGACACCTTGTAGTTGCGCTTGTCGAACTTCCCGCCGGCATGGAGCATCGTCATCGCCACCTCCACACCCGGCTTCTTCTCCGTCTTGTGAACGTCCACCGGGATGCCGCGGCCGTTGTCCACTACGGTCACCGATCCGTCTGCGTGCAACGTCACGTCGATCCGGTCACAATACCCGGCCATCGCCTCGTCCACGGAGTTATCGACCACCTCATAGACCAGGTGGTGCAGGCCGCGTGGACCCGTCGAGCCGATATACATGCCGGGCCGCTTCCGCACCGCCTGCAGGCCCTTTAGGACCTGAATCGAGTCGGAGCTGTAGCGTTCTTTGGGTTGTGGAGCGGTCATCGTCTGCCTGGTTGGAGCTACACAAAACGGGGGCCGATTCGACCCCCGCAGAGGTCCTCCAAATATACCCGATTCCGGCCCCCAAAGCAACGGTTGGAGGGGCCCTTAAGTTCTTGAATCTCGGGGAGTTACGGCATGATGGGCCACGGCATTACGGCATGTCGGGCGACGCCATTGATGGTGTCCATGGCCCCCCTCACTCCGCCCGCCACACGATCCGCCTTATCCCCTTCCCGTGTGCCCCCAGCTTCCGGAGGATCTCCGGTGACATGAGCTGCAGCTCCTGCATCCAGCTCGCGGATTTCACCGACACGATGAGCACGCCGTCGCGTGTTACATGGTGCGGAGTCGTCACCTTCGCGATCTCCTCCCCGACGAGCTCGGCCCACTCGGGGACGACGCTGGCCTGCCTGAGCCGCCGTTTGAGCCGGGTCCGCTTCAAGTAGCCCTCGAGTGCCTCGTCCACGCGCTTCTCGCCGCCCTGCTCCTTGTCTCTCATCGCTCCAGCCGGCCCCGCTCCATGCGCCAGCGCGGACGGTCCAATAGCTCCGGCGGAACTTCCGACTCCCGAGGAGCGGCGATTATCGCCTGCCCCGCCAGGGTCTCGCGAATCAGATCCAAGAGGCGCGCCTGCCTCACGGCATCGAGCTCGGCGAACACATCGTCGTACAGCGCTATCGGAGCGCTTCCCGTGGTCTCTCGCAGCGTCTCACCCTCCAACAGTCTGAGAGCGGTGGCGGCCGTGCGCTGCTGCCCCCCCGAGCCGTACGTGCGGAGGTCCCGCTCGTTGAGCGTGAGCGTGAGATCGTCGCGATGCGGTCCCACGGTGGTCATGCCGCGGCGCAGGTCGCGATCGAGTGTCGCCCCCAAGGCGCGCTCAAGGTGAAAGGCATCTACGCCTTCCTCCCGATGGCGCTCGTGATAGCCGATGTCCGCGTTACCGGTCTCGCCCAGGGCGCGGCACAGCTCCACATACCTGTCGCGCCGCTCCCACACCCACCTGCGCCTGGTCTCCGCGACCGCCGCGGCCGCCCTCGCGAACGGCGAGTCGAACGGCACAGCCTCCTCGGCACGACCGCGCCTGAGCGCCGCGTTCCGCTGCCTCAGCGCGTTCCGCATTGCCGTGAGCTCGTTCAGGTAGCCTGCCTCGCCGAGAGACAACAGCACGTCCAGGTACCGCCGCCTCCTCGCCGGCCCTCCCGCCACGATATCGCGATCCGCCGGGGCGAACGCCACAGCCGCCACCACACCGACCGCTTCCGACAGCTTCTTCGCCTCGGCCCCGTCAACAGTCACCTTCTTTCTGCGACCGGCCACCTGGTAGCCCGCCGTGACCCGCCTGCCACCGGTGCCGGCCACGAAAAACCCTTCCTGTCCGAACCGCACCAGTTCCCGATCCTTCGCCCCCCTCAGTGAGCGGAACAATACCAGGTAATAGACCGCCTCCAGCAGATTGGTCTTGCCCTGGCCGTTGTCGCCCAGAATCACCACGCCGTCGGAGGGCAGTGCCGCGTCGAGCGAGGCGAGATTGCGAAAGTTGCGGATCGTGAGCTCGGAGAGGTTCACGCCTAACTACCGGACCGGCCGGACGCCTCGAGATCGAGCAAACGCCTCTTGAGCGCCAGCCCGCCGCCGTAGCCGCCCAGCTTGCCGCCCGCCGCCACCACCCGGTGACAGGGTACGACGATCGGAATCGGGTTGCGGCCGTTCGCCGCCCCCACCGCCCGCGCGGCACCGGGACGGCCGACCCGACGCGCGATCTCGCCATACGTCGCCGTCTCGCCGTAAGGAATGCGCCGAAGCTCACGCCATACCTGACGCTCGAACGCAGTGCCCATCGCCTCGACTCGGAAGGTGAACCTCCTGCGCCTCCCGGCAGCATACTCTCGGAGCTCGCGCGCCACACGTCTCTCGAATGCCGTGCGCGGCGCCCGCCTCACCCGGGCATTGAGTTTGATCCCGGTCACCGCTTCACCGCGAACCGTGACCGCCAGTCGAGCCATCGGGGTGCGAACCGTGAAGTAATCCATGACCGTCATGTCGTCATGCCGTCGTCTCGTCGTGCCGTCATCCCGTTGTCCCAATCTAAACCTCAACCGCCTCCGCGCCCGGTTGTGAGCGTCAAGTCCAAGCACGATCTTGGATGAGGTCGCGAGTATCGGCCGGAGGTGATCTCATGAAGAAGATCGAACTCATGAAGCAATTCCGCGAGCTATACACGGCGAAGCGCACGGTGCAGGAAGTGGCCGCCGAGCGAGCGACGTTCCTGGCGGTGAACGGACGTGGTAAACCGGGCGGCGAACAGTTCCGCAACTCCATCGAGATGCTCTACGCCATCGCGTATACCACAAAGTTCGCGTTGAAACAGGCGCGGATTCTCGACTTCAAGGTTCCCAGGCTCGAGTGCCTGTGGCTCGTGGACGACCCCGAGCGTACACCACCCACGGATTGGGAGTGGCGCCTGCTAATCAGGATCCCCGACGACGTCACACAGAGCCACGTGAGGGAGGCTCGCAGAATCCTGCGAGAGGAGAAGGGGCTCGATTGCACCCGAGTGCGCCGCGTCTCCTGGCGAGAGGGAAGGGCACTCCAGGTGCTCCATGTGGGCCCCTACGAGGGACTCCACCAGAGCTACACTCGGCTCCAATCCCGCGCTAGGGAACTCGGGTACCGGGTGAAGGGACCGGGCCACGAGGTCTACCTCAGCGATCCGCGCCGCACGGCTCCCGAGAGACTCAAGACAATCGTGCGGATGCCGGTCTCACTCCCGCGTCCGTCGTACGCGCGTGGACGCTCGGCGAGATCGCGAGCGGCGGTGCACAACTAGCTGTGGCGAGCGCCGGATTGTCAGGCCTGCTCCTGAGCCTTGACCGCCCCGACGGTACCTACGGAGCGGGTGGCGACATCGCGGGAACTTTCGAGGTCACCGCCCAAAGCGATCTCGAAGCCAGGCGCGCCGGCGTGAGCCTCCAGTGGCGCACCGAGGGGTGGAGCAACACCGACAAGGGAAAGCCGCGACGCGTGGAGCTGAGCGGCCCGTTTTCGCTCGCTGCCGGTGAGTCAAGGCGGTTCGAGTTCGCGGTGCCGGCTCCAGACGGGCCGCTCAGCTACCGCGGGCAGAACTTCCAGCTGGTGTGGCGGCTCGAAGGGCGGGTGGACCTGCCGATGCGTCGCGACGCGAAGGTCGAGCGTGAGATCACCATCGTCCGTGGGGTCCCCTCCGAGCATCCCGACTTGGGACCCAGGTATCGGCTTCTTAAGAGACCCCGAAGCTACAGAGTGATCGCCTATTGGCTAGCCGTGCTTGTCAGCGTCGCCCCGCTCGCGTTCGCCTTCTGGCCCCAGTTCGCGGGCGGCGAGCGAACCGTGTGGCACTGGATCGCCATGGCGGTGGGCGCCCTCCTGTTCATCTTCGGCGGGCGAGGTGTGATCGCGGCCCGCCGACTAGGGCAGATCGATGTAGGTCTCACGCCCGAGCATATCCGGCCGGGTGAGAAGCTCGAGTTCTCCTTGTCGGTGCGCCCGCGGGGTACCGTGGACGTAGAGACCATCGAGGCCACACTTCGAGCGGAGGAATGGGCGCGCAAGGGTGGCGGCAACAACGCGAGCGTCCGGACGCGAGAGGCGTTCAAGGAGCAGTCGGTGATTGCCACCGACCTCTCCTTGGATCCGCGAAACCCCTTCATCGCCCGCGGAGAGTTCCTCTTGCCCGAGTCCGCGCCCTGCACCTTCGTGGCTTCCGAGAACAAGCTCAGGTGGTGGCTCAAGATCGGTGTTGCGATCGCCGGTTGGCCGGACTGGTCGGCCGAATACCCAGTGGTGGTCGTGCCGTGAGTGGTGAGCGGAACGGGATCGTCCCTTCCTCGCCCCGCATCGAGAAGCTCCGCTGGGGCCGAATCGAGGTCGCCGGCGGATGGGGACCTTTCAAAGACGCCAAGCTCTATCCCGGCGGCGCCCGAGAGTGGGACTGGCGCGAGACCGACACGGATCACGATCCCGGCATCCAGCCGACCGATGTGGAAGAGCTGTTGGAGCACGGAGCTACCGTGGTGGTACTATCCCAGGGAATGCACAAGCGTCTTCGTGTCCCTTCGGAGACGCTCGAGATGCTGGAGGCGCGTGGCATACCGGCACACGTGCTCCCCACCGAAGACGCCGTGGCGCTCTACAACGAGCTGCGAGAGAGCGCCGCCGTAGGCGGCCTGTTCCATTCTACCTGTTGAGAGCTGCCCAATGAGAGCCTGGCATCGTCCGCTCGCCGCGTCCCTCGTCCTCGCCGTCGCGGTTCTGCATGGCGCCGCTCGAGCGCAGGATCTCACACGCGCGAATCGCCAGGCGGTGGAGCGCTTCGCTGGACAGCTCGAGAGCGACGTCCAGCAGGACGGCATCGGCGGGATCACGGCGGGCGTCGTGATGGGCGACCGCCTGGTGTGGGCGAAGGGGTTCGGCTGGGCCGATCCGGTGAAGGGCGTGCCCGCCCAGGCCGAGACCATCTACCGCACGGGCTCGATCTCTAAATCGTTCACGGCGGTGCTGCTAATGAAGCTGGTGGAGCGGGGTGTGCTCGCGCTGGACGATCCGGTGGAACGATATGTCCCCGAGATAGCGGGGCTGGCGGAGCTTCCCGACGACGCGCCCGCCATCACCTTCCGGCACCTCGCGAGCCACACGGCGGGATTGATCCGCGAGCCGCTGCTCGCCAACGCGGCAGTCGGCCCCATCGAGCGCTGGGAGGAGAAGATTCTGGCCTCGATCCCCAATACGGCCTACCAGGCGCCGCCCGGCGAAGAGTACTCCTACTCCAACATCGGGTTCGGCATACTCGGCCTCGCCGTCTCCCGCGCTGCGGGCAAGCCGTTCATGGATCTCATGCGCGAGATGGTGTTCGACCCGCTGGAGATGTCGTCCAGCTTCTTCGTGCTCACCCCCGCGTTCTCCGAGCGGATGTCCGTGGGTCACGCGAACTGGGGCGAGGCGGGGGAGGGAGCGGTCAACACGGAGCTTCCGGAGCGCGAGCACGACGGACGGGGATACAAGGTGCCCAACGGCGGCATCTACTCCACGGTGCGCGACTTGGGTCGCT
>JBHIEQ010000205.1:0-5635 GCA_046760725.1 Gemmatimonadales bacterium | reverse complement strand
ACCTAACCGCCGGGGGGTGTCCAGCAAAAGGCGGAGGGGCCTGCAGTGCGCTTCTGGATTCGTGCGGGCGAGACTCGCACCGGCTCCTTGATGGCTCTTTCTCGGCTACTGTTCACGAGCTGGCTGCCTCCGAGGACTCGACGGCGGCACCGATGCTCAAATTCCGCCCCGAGTTTCCCGTAATGCAGACCAGCACCGTCGAGGTGGTACTCCCTGTCACCTTCAGCCTTCGCCGCGGATAGGTGATGCAGCGCGACGGAGGACGATGGAAGGCGATAGGGGCGATGCAGGACCACGGAGCGAGTTGTCTGTCCCGCATTGCGTGACAAGCCCGCACAGCATAGCTTGGGGGCGCGATGAGCCCCAAGTCCTACACGCACAAGCACCGCCGCACACTCAACTCGGCGATCAAGGCGGCGCACCTAACCATCAAGTCAATGGCGAGCGCGCTTTCGGTGTCCCCGTCGGCGCTCCGGCGGTACCGGCACGGAAGCCGGCCGGTGCCGGTGAGCCTGTTAATCAAGGTGGCGGCATTGTTGCGGTATCAGGCCGATCGCCTGAACAACAAGGCTCACATGCTGGAGAAGCTGGTGGCGCGTGAGACCGGGGAGAAGCCCACCGAGCGGCGGAGGAGCTCGAGCTGGAGACTGTGACGGCCCATTCGCTTCCCCTCGCCTCCCATCGCATCCATCGCCCTCGATGGCCCCCTCATCGCCACCCCATCCCCCCATCGCCTCCACGCGCGGTCAGAACGGTATCGCGACCGCCACACCCATGTGGATCAGGACATCGACCTGTACGCGTCTTAGACCGTAGCCCTTGAATCGATAGGCCCACGCAGTGGCTTCGGCGAATACCACCCCTAGCCCTCCCAGCCCTCCCAGATAGTTCACGCCCATCCCGAGGTGTCCCGCCGCGGGGCGCACGGTGGCCTGGCCCGTTTGGCGAGGCTCCGTGCCAATCACGCCGCCACCCAGCAGGATGTAAGGGATGAGATCGCTCGTACCCGGCCAGCCGTACTGCAGGCTCCCTCCGATGTAGTCGCGCGTAAACCCCTTGTCGCCGAAGCTCAGTGCCGTGCCGCGATAGGTCGTAGTGATTCGCGCGAAGCTTGCTCTCAGAGCGGTGGAGGGCCCCACTTGCAGAGCCAGGCCGCCGCCGAGCGTGAAGTCGGGCGCGAAGTCGTCGCCGCCCGCCGAGAGATCCACGAGATTGACCGTCCGTCCCCCTTGGCCGAAGAGGACGATGGCGTTGGTCTGTCCGTGAGCCGACGGCGCACCGGCGACGAGCACCAGTGCGCACGCTGCGCAGAGTGAACGGAGCATTGTTGAGTGCAGGAGGAGCCGCCCCCGCTTGGTCGATCCGGGGCTGGCGTTACTAGCCAGCCGCCTCGAGCCTCCTCGTCACCTCTTCCCAGTTCACGAGATTCCACCAGGCCGCAATGTACTCCGGCCTACGATTCTGGTACTTGAGGTAGTACGCGTGCTCCCACACGTCGAGTCCCAGGATCGGCGTCTTTCCTTCCATGAGAGGGCTGTCCTGGTTCGGAGTACTTTGGACGGCCAGGGTACCGCCTTGAACGGTGAGCCACGCCCATCCGCTTCCGAACCGCGTCGCGGCCGCGTCGCTGAACCGCTGCCTGAAAGTGTCGAAGTCGCCGAACGCGGACTTGATCGCGTCGGCGAGCGTTCCTTCGGGCTGACCGCCCCCGCTTGGCGACATCACCGTCCAGAACAGGCTGTGGTTGGCGTGTCCGCCGCCGTTGTTGCGGACTGCCGTTCGAATGTCCTCGGGTACGCTCAGGATGTCGCCGATCAGCTCTTCCACGCTCTTCTCTTGGAGATTCGGGTGTTTCTCGAGCGCGGCGTTCAGTTTGTCCACATACGCCTGGTGGTGCTTGCCGTGGTGGATCTCCATCGTCCTGGCGTCGATGTGCGGCTCCAGCGCGTCGTGCGCGTATGGTAGGTCGGGAAGCGTGTGAGCCATGTGGTGCTGCTCCTTTGTGCGATGCGTGATTCGTCGTCTGACCGGAGCGCTAAAGGTATGAGCACTCGATGCGGCGCGACAAGGGAGCGCCGCCTTACTTGTCGTGAGCCAGCGTGAATTCTACGTTCCTCGTATGACGGCTCGGCGATCTAAGGGGGCTCGGGCGACGCAGACGCCGTCGCCCGCCCCTCCGTCTTCGCCGCCCCCGTTGGAGCGGCGCGGCCTGGAGATTCTCGCCGACGTGGCGGGGTATCTGGCTGCGGGCGGCACGGACGACGTTCTCTCCCGCGTCGCGGGCGCCCTCCAGCGCGGCTTGGAGGGAAGCTGTCGCATCTGGGTGCGCACGCCCGACGGTTTCTCATTTCAGCCGGTGGTTCCGGATGGAGCCGAGGAGCCCGGTCCGGAGGCATTGACCGAGGCGACGGCGCGCGTCAGGGAGGGCGAGTCCGCAGAGCTCACGGACCGTGTGTGGCACGTGTGGGAGCCCCTCGTCTTCGACGGCGAGAGTCTGGGCATTCTGGAGGCTACTGTCCCGGAGGGTCCAGAGGCCGAAGGTCTGCGCCGCGTGATCCGGATCGTGGCCAACGTCCTGGCGCCGCAGATAGCGTCGATCGAGCTCTCCGAGGATCTCGCCAGCGAGGTGGCCCTTCGCACTCGCGAGATCGATGAGCAGCGCCGGTTCACCTCCAAGATCATCGACTCCCTCCCGGTCGGGCTGTACGTCGTCGATCGGGACTACCGCATTCAGGCGTGGAACCGGAAGCGGGAGACGGGAACGCAGGGCATGGTGAGGGACGAGGTATTGGGAAGGACGGTGTTCGAGGTACTGCGTCGCCAGCCCAGGAGCTTGCTCAAGCGGGAGTTCGATCGCGTCTTCTCAACCGGTCGCATGGAGCAGATGGAGGTGGAATCGGACGCCGTGGGCGACCCCCGACACTACCGCATCACCAAGATCCCGATGCGGCTGAATGACGAGGAGGTCACGCACGTCATCACGATCGGTGAGGACATCACCGACTGGCGCGAGGTGCAGCTGCAAGTCGCACAGACCGAGAAGATGGCCGCCGTCGGTCAGCTCGCTGCGGGTGTCATGCACGAGATCAACAACCCTCTGGCCACAATTGGGGCCTGCGTCGAGGCGCTGGTGGTGAGGACCGGTGACCTGGAGCCCGAGCACCGGCAGGCTGTCGAGGAGTACTTGCACATCGTCGAGTCGGAGTTGGAGCGCTGCAAGTCCATCGTGGATGGGCTGCTGGATTTCTCGCGACCCAAGGCGCGCGTCAAGCGTCCCGCCGATGTCAATCAGGTCGTGGACGACGCGATCTTCCTGGTCCGGCACCACCATAAGTTCAAGCGGATCGAGCTGGTGCGTGACTTCGCGGACGGCTTACCGCAGATCAACGCGAATGTCGAGCAGCTGATCCAGGTTTTCCTCGCTCTGATGCTCAACGCCATCGACGCGATGGAAGGAAAGGGCATCCTCAAGGTGAGGACGCTCGCCAACCCGGACCGCCCCGGCGAAGTGTTTGTCGAGGTCCACGACACCGGTACTGGCATCGCGCGAGAAGACATCCCCAAGATCTTCGAGCCGTTCTACACGACGAAGGTGATGAGCAGGGGAACCGGACTCGGGCTGTCCATCTGTTACGGGATCGTGCAGCAGCACGACGGTCGCATCGTAGTCGAGTCGCAGCTCGGTTGGGGATCCATCTTCAGGGTGGTCTTGCCTGTCCTCGGGGCGCAGGAGACTAAGGCGTGAAGGTCCTCGTGATCGAGGACGACCGAACGGTAGGCCAGTTCGTGCAGCGGGGACTCGAAGAACAGCGCATGCAAGTAGCGCTCGTGGCGACCGGGCGAGAAGGGCTGGAGCGGGCCTCGCAGACGTCCTACGACGTGATCGTGCTCGACCTGCGCCTGCCTGAGATGCCGGGGATGGAGGTGCTTCGGACACTGCGGGACCGGGGCGTGGAGACGCCGGTCCTAGTATTGACGGCACAAGACGCGGTGGAATCCAAGGTTCAGGCGCTGAGAATCGGTGCGGACGACTATGTCACCAAGCCGTTCGCATTCGAGGAACTGCTTGCTCGAGTGGAGGCGCTGAGCCGCCGACCGAAGGAGATCGCCCCGCCCGTGTACAAGGTGGCGGATCTCGTCGTCGACTCCGGAAAGCATGAGGTGAAGAGGAGCGGCAAGGCGTTAGAGCTCACGCCCAAGGAGTACGTTGTGCTCGAGTACCTCGCCCGGAACGCGGGAAGAGTGATGTCCCGTACGCTGATAACGGAATACGCCTGGGACTACCACTTCGATCCGGGCACGAACATCGTGGACGTGGTGATCAATCGACTGCGCAAGAAAGTCGATCACGGGTTCAAGCCCAAGCTCATCCATACTGTCCGCGGCGTGGGGTACGTGCTGAGAGCACGATAGGCAGAGATGAGATCGATCCGCGGGAGGCTGGCGGCATGGTTCGCGGTGGCGATGGGCGCCACCGTGCTCGCGTTCGCGGGCTCGATATACCTGGTGCAGCGAGCGCAGAGCGGTGCCGAGCTGGACAGCCGCGTGCGCCTCGAGACCAACCTGATTGCACGGATACTCTCCGAGAGCTTTCTGGCGGGAGAGCCAGTCGTCATTCGTGACGCCGCGACGGGGCAGCCCTCCCTCGCCCCAGACGTCTCCGCCCTGTTCGAGGGTGTCCAGGGCTTCGTGATGGTGCTCCTCAGGGACGGTGACGTGCTGTTCGTCTCCCCGGAGGCAAGGGCCCTGCGCTTCCCCGCCTTGCCTCAACTGTCCGATCTCGTGGGTCAGCCCGATGCGGCCGGGACGTTCGGATTCATCGATCTCGGCGCGGGCCTCGGCAAGGTGCGCTACTACGTGCGGCCGGTAACCGACGCGGGTCCGGACATAGGGAGAATCGTGGTCGGGATCTCCACCTCCGGTGCGGAGCTGGGTCTCAAGCGCCTCGTGGCCGCGATGCTGCTCATTGCGCCGGTCGTGGTCGCCGTCTCCACGCTGGTCGGCTATGCACTGGTCGGCCGGGCGCTCGAGCCGGTGGACAGCATCGTGGACGAAGTGGAAGCCATCACCGACGGCCGCAGCCTCCACAGGAGACTCGCGGCGCCCAATACCGGCGACGAGCTGGCGCGGCTCACTACTACGCTCAACCAGATGCTCGTCCGTCTGGAGCGGAGCTTCGCATTGCTGCGCCGGTTCACCGCTGACGCGAGCCACGAACTCAAGACCCCGCTCACCGTGCTACGCTCGGGCATCGAGCGCGCCATCACGCATCCGAAGGTGCCTCCCGATCTGCTGGAGGTGCTCGAAGAGACTCTTATGGAGCTCAACCGGATGACGGAGATGGTCGATTCCCTGCTGACACTCGCGCGAGTGGACGAAGGACGCGCACCGCTCCACCTCGACGAGGTGGATCTAAGGGAAATCCTCTCCGAGGTAGCCGAGACCGCCAACATCCTGGGTGAGCAGGCGACCGTGCAAGTGGCTGTGGACGTACCCCGGGAACCGGTGATAGTGCAGGTGGACCGCAGTCGCGTGCGGCAGCTCCTAATGAACCTCCTGACCAACGCGATCAAATACACGCCGCCGGGCGGGAACGTGTGGATCAACTCGGCCACGCCAAACGGCCAGGTGGTGC
>JBHIEQ010000204.1:0-5640 GCA_046760725.1 Gemmatimonadales bacterium | reverse complement strand
TCGGGATCGCCATCGTCGGCTTGTTCACGGTGGCGGCGATCCTGGCACCTATCTTCGCACCCTACGATCCGGTCGCGCAGCTGGATCTGGAACGGGGACAGCTGCTTCCCCCTTCGCTCGCACACCCGTTCGGTACCGATTTCTTGAGCCGCGACCTCTTGAGCCGCGTGTTGTACGGGGCGCGCGTTTCCCTCGCGGTCGCGTTCTTCGCCGTCGTCATCTCGGTGACGCTCGGCGGACTGCTGGGAATGATCGCCGGGCTGGCCGGTCGCTGGATCGACTCACTGCTGATGCGGCTCGTCGATGTCGGTCTCGCCGTGCCGCGCGTCTTCCTGCTGCTGGTCGTGCTCGCTTTGTGGGGCAACGTCGGGCTCGCGACGCTGGTGTTGGTCCTGGGGCTGACGAGCTGGTTCGACACGAGCCGCCTGGTGCGCGCCGAGGTTCTGAGCCTGAGGAAACGCGATTTCATGACGGCGGCGCGCGCAGCAGGGGTACCGCGACCGCGGCTTCTGGTCCGGCACGTCCTGCCGAACGTCGCGGCACCCATCATCGTGACCGCGACGCTTGGCATGGGCCAGATCATTCTAATTGAGGCGGGCCTCTCGTTTCTGGGAATTGGCGTCCCGCGCCCCACTCCCTCATGGGGTGCCATGATAGCGGACGGGCAACGCGAGGGACTCCTGACGGCGGCCCCGTGGATCGCGGGATTCCCAGGCGCCGCCATCGTGATCACGGTGCTCGCATTCAGCCTCCTGGGCGACGCGCTACGGGACGTGATCGATCCACGCTCCAGATGACGACACTTCTCAGCGTGAGCCACCTGACGACCACGTTCGCGACCGGACAGGGCGTCGCTCGCGCGGTGGACGACTTGTCTTTCGATCTCGCCCAAGGGGAGACCCTGGCGTTGGTCGGTGAGTCGGGCTGCGGCAAGACGGTGACGGCCCTTTCGGTTCTGCGTCTCTTGCCGGAGCCGCCCGCCGAGATCGCCAGGGGCAGCCGGGTTCTATTCGACGGGACTGATCTATTGCGGCTGCCCCCGCGAGAATTGCGGCGCGTGCGCGGTGCGGAGATCGCCATGATCTTCCAGGAGCCGTCCACCAGTCTGAATCCCGTGCTGAAGGTGGGCACGCAGATCGCCGAGACGCTCAGGGCCCACCGGAAGATCACGCGCAAGGCGGCGCGCGACCGCTCGGTGGAGTTGCTGGAGCTCGTGGGCATCCCGGATGCGGGAGCGCGCTTCGACAGTTATCCGCACGAGCTGAGCGGCGGCATGCAGCAACGGGTCATGATCGCCATCGCTCTGTCGTGCAATCCGAGGGTGCTGATCGCCGACGAGCCCACGACCGCACTCGACGTCACCGTTCAAGCGGAGATACTGGAGCTGCTAACAGCTCTGCAACGCCGTTTCGGCATGGCGATGATACTCATAACGCACGATTTGGGCGTGGTCGCCGGAATGACCGACCGGATAGCCGTCATGTATGGCGGCCAGATAGTGGAGGAGGCACCCACAGAAGAGCTGTTTCACCGCCCGCGACATCCCTACACTCAGGCGCTCCTCAGGGCCGTGCCGCGCATAGACCGCCCGGTGGAGCGCCTGGCAGTCGTACCCGGCTCGGTGCCACCGGCAACACAGTGGCCGACGGGGTGCAGGTTCCATCCTCGCTGCCCGAGCAGCTGGGACCGATGTGTAGCGGAGCATCCCGGCATGCTGGAGGCGCGCGTGGGGCACGCGGCGCGCTGCTGGTTGATCGAGGAACCGGAGCGGGGATCCCGGTGAGCGAGCGGCCTCTGGTCGAGGTACGGCACCTCGTCAAGAAGTTCCCGTTCGAGAGCGGATGGCTGGGCAAGCGGCATTCGTTCAGGGCCGTCGACGGCGTCGATCTCGCGATCTCCAGGGGAGAGTCGCTTGGGCTCGTAGGCGAGAGCGGCAGCGGCAAGACGACTCTGGGGCGCGCGATTCTCAGACTGATCGAGCCCACGAGCGGCAGCGTTAGGTTCGACGGCATCGACGTGCTGCGACTCGACCCGCCAGAGCTGCGCGGTTTGCGCCGCCGGATGCAGATCGTGTTTCAGGACCCGTACGGCTCTCTCAACCCGCGCATGAGGGTCGGGGCAGCGGTCCGCGAGCCCCTGGAGGTGCACAAGCTCGCCAAAGGGGGCGCGGCCAGGGATCGCGTGGCCGGCTTGTTCCGCGAGGTCGGGCTCGACCCCTCCTATGTGGATCGCTACCCGCACGAGCTTTCCGGCGGCCAACGCCAGCGGGTGGGCATCGCCCGCGCGCTTTCGGTGGAGCCGGAGTTCCTCGTGCTCGACGAGCCGGTATCGGCGCTCGATGTGTCGGTGCAGGCGCAGGTGCTGAACTTGTTGGCCGACTTGCGCGAGCAGCGGTCGCTCACCTACCTGTTCATCGCGCACGACCTGGCGGTCGTACGTCACATCGCGGAGCGAGTGGCGGTGATGTACTTGGGTAAACTTATGGAGGTCGCCCCGGCCGCCGCCATCTACGGGCGACCACTTCACCCGTACTCCTCCTCGCTCCTGTCGGCGGTACCACCGCCCGACCCTGCCCCGCGAACCGAGAGGATCGTGCTTCAGGGCGAGCCACCGAGTGTGAAGCGGAGACCTCCCGGGTGCGTGTTCAATTCCAGGTGTCCCCATCCCGAGAAGGACGAGCGGTGCCGGCTCGAGGTGCCGCCGCTGCGCGAGGTGGAGCCCGGGCGGTGGGCGGCGTGTCATTACGCGGAGACGCCGTTTGGGATGCCCGGCGCTCAGGAGAGCGAGTCCGGGGAGGCCGGCGGGTCGGGCGGCATGGCTTGAGGCAACGCCTTTGTCATACTAGTTTAAGACAATCGTATGACAGCTCGTAGAGTCACGATCAGTCTCTCGCCCGAGGTGCTTCGGGAGATCGAGCGGTTGCGGAAGGAGACCGGCGAGAGCCGTAGCGGCGTGTGCGAGCGGGCCCTCAGGGCCTATCTCGACCAGCGTGAGGCGCGGGCGGCACGCCAGTCTTATGCCGAGGCATATCTGCGGCAGCCCGAGAGCGCGGCCGAGGTTCGGGAGGCGCTGGCCACGGCCGCGGCGGCCCTCGCTCTGGAGCCCTGGGATGAAGAGGGGTGACGTGTGGTGGGCCAAGCTGCCGCCTCCTGCTGGGCGCCGGCCGGTGGTGCTGGTCTCTCGCAACGAGGCTTATCGCGTGCGGGAGCTCGCCATCGTCGTTCCGGTCACGACCCGGGCGCGTGGCATTCCTGTCGAGGTCCCGCTGGGCGCCGAGGAGGGTCTCCCCCGCCCCTCGGTGGCCAATGCGGATACAATTACGACGATCCCTCGCGCTTGCCTAGTGGAATACGCGGGAACCCTGAGCGTCGAGAAGCAGCGCGCGCTGGAGGGGGCGCTGCGGTTCGCACTGGGGATGGAGTGAGGGGGGGATCGGGGAAGAGGGCTCGGATTCTTGGCCCACGCTCAAGGTCGTTCGCCGCAACTTGGGCCGTAAAACGAGGGCAATCAAGAAGGCCGAGTCACTCAGGATCGTAGACCCAGCATGTGGGTCGGGGTCGTTCTTGATCGGGGCGTATCAGAGGCTGCTCGACTGGCATCGGGACTGGTACGTCGAGGATGGTGCCGAGAAGCATGCCAAAGGGCGCAACCCCAAGCTGTACCAGGGGCCCGGCGGCGAGTGCCGGCTCACGACCGGCGAGAGGCCGTGAGTCGGTGAAGATCGTTCACCGCCCGACTCCCGCCGCCACCGCCACGGCCTCGACCAGCCTTCCCCGTGCCCGCTCCAGGGCCTGCGCCAGCACACCGGCCGCACGCTGGGCGCCCGCCGCGTCAGCCTGCTCGATCGCCTCTCGCACACCCGGCAGCGTCTTCACCCCATAACCCGTGTAGAACCCGGGCGCGTAGAGCTGGTGCCGATACCACGGGCGTCCGGGCAAACCCTCGGGATCGAGAAAGGCGTCTTCCACGGCGAGCAACAGGCCGTTGAGGCGCCGCAAGGCGGCCTGATGGGCATCGAGCGCTCCAGCCTCCATTGCGAGGATGCGCTCCACCTCCGCGTTCAGCGTCCGGGCGGCCGCCGCCAAGCGGGCGTTCGCCTCCCGAACCCCCGAGAGATCCACCACGAGATCGCGTGACTCGATTTCGCTCTGCAGCTCGTCCAGATATTGGTCGGTCGTCTCGGCCGTCGAGGCATAGTCGAACGGCAAGACCTCGGCGTTGGCCAGCCGCAGCAGGAACAGGCCGACCAGATGGGCCAGTCGCTCTCCATAGGCGAACCCGGGATCGCCAAACGTCGTAAAAAACCAGTGCGTGTCGTAGCGCGAGTGGTAGATCCCATTGCCCGAACCGAAACCGAGATTGACCGAGGGGATTCCCAGATGGTCGAGGAAGACGGTGTAGTCGCTTCCGGATCCGAGCGCCCCGAGGCGGACGTCGGCAATACCCCCGCGCGAGACCAGACCGGCGGGTGCCGCGCGTTCCTTCCACGATTGGAAGACCGTTTGCCCACCCTCGGGCATGAGCACGAGCCGCGCGATTTCGTTCACGAACGGCTGGAGCGAGTGCACCCCGCTCGCGCCGAAGTCGCCCGCTGTGTAGCTCTCTCGGTTGAGATAGGTCACGAGGTTACCGCGCAAGCGCTCTGCGAACTCCTCGCCGTACTCCGTGGACCCGATGAGACCGTACTCCTCGGCGTCCCAGCTCGCGATGGCGATGGAGCGCCGCGGCCGGTGCCCGTCCCGCGCCAGCGACGCGATGGCTCGCGCGGTCTCGAGCAGAGAGACGGCTCCACTTATGGGGTCGCGTCCGCCGAATGTCCAAGCGTCGCGGTGCCCGCCCGCCATAACGAGCTTCTCGGGCTCCTCGGTGCCGCGCAGCACGGCGATCACGTTGACGATCGGACGCACCGACCAGTCGGAGCGCAGTGCCATGCGCACCCGTGCCGGACCGGGGCCCAAGTGGTAGGTGACGGGCAAGCCGCCGCGCCACTCGCGCGGGACCACGGCGCCCTCGAGCTGCCGCAGGATCGGCAACGCATCACCGTACGATATGGGAAGCACGGGGATTTTCTGGAGCGTTGCTACCTCGTCGAGCGGGATGCGCTCGGCGTCGGGCAGGGAGGGCCGTCCCGGCGTCTGGGGATCTCCCGGATAGGTCGGCATGTCCATAACCGAGCCCCGCTGGACACCCCACTCGGGCCGCCATTTGCCTCGGGGCATCACGTCGCCCTGCAGGTAGCCGTCGTCCGCTGGGTCCGAGTACAGCAGGCAGGCCACTGCACCCCGCTCGGCCGCGAGCCGCGGCTTGATCCCGCGCCAGCTCCTGCCGTAGCGTGCCAGCACCACTTTCCCCTCCACCGAGATCCCCAACGAGTCGAGCACGCGATAGTCCTCCGGGATGCCATAGTTGACGTACACAACCTCGGCCGTGACGTCCCCGTCGGCGGCGTAAGCATTGTAGGGCGGCAGTACTCCGGCATTACGCGTGTCCGGGTCCGGCTCGAGCGGCGGCTCGGCCAGCTCGAGCTCATACCGTTCCGGCCCCAGCAGCATCACCCGCCGCTCCACGGGGCGCGGCAGCAGGACTTCGTAACGGTTGAAGATGACCGTGTCGAATCCGAACTCCCGGAGGCGCTGTGCG
>JBHIEQ010000203.1:0-5712 GCA_046760725.1 Gemmatimonadales bacterium | reverse complement strand
TTATGGCGGTCGCGTCGCGGAGGAGCTCGTGTTCGGGCCTGACAAGGTGACGACCGGGGCGGCGCAGGACATCGAGCAGGCGACAGAGATGGCCCGCCGCATGGTGACCCAGTTCGGCATGAGCGACACGGTGGGGCCGGTCGCGGTGGGCGATCGTGAGCAGGAGATCTTTCTGGGTCGCGAGATTCAGCAGCGGCGCGAGGTATCCAACCGGACGGCGGAGCTAGTGGATGCCGAGGTGAAGCGAATCCTCGATGGTGCATGTACAAGGGCGCGCGAGATCCTCGAGAGCGACCTCGCGACGCTGCACCGCATGGCGCAGGCGTTGATCGAGCGGGAGACGCTGGAACGCGACGAGGTCTACCTCATCGCGGAGGGCAAGGAGCTACCGCCTCCCGTGGTCCCGCAGGAGACGCTCGCCGCCCAGGAGCCCTCCGTGGACGGGAAGGCGAAAGAGAAGGCGCGGGCGGCCGACGCCCCCGGGGTGCTCGGGACGCCACCGGCAGAGCCGGCCGGCGCGTGAGTGTGGTGTCCCTCGCCGCGCACGCGCCAAGAGCGTTGCGGGATGCGTTGGTGCGGCGGGGTGTTGAGCGGGGGCGAGCCGACGCCGCGGCGCAGGGACTCAAACCTCACGCGATCATCGTCGAAGGGCTCACCGAGAGAGAGCGCGACGCACTGGTTGCAGCTACCCGAGCTCACGGCATCGAGTGCTTCTGCGGCGATGACTGGGTGTTGCTCGCAGCCGCCACGGCGCGCTTGGCGGGTCTCCTGCGGGCGGCGGCCTCCGAGCTACCCGAAGAGATCTCGCAGCGGCTTGGAACCCACTTGCAGTGGTCGGTCGAGGCACCCGTCGAGTGGCGAATGCGGCGGGGTGCAGTCGAGCTGGACCGGCCCGTGCTGGTCGGGATTCTGAATGTGACGCCCGACTCGTTCAGCGACGGCGGGAACTACATGGATCCGGATCGGGCGCTGGAGCGGGCGGATCAGCTGGTTGCGGCGGGGGCGGACATGATCGACGTGGGGGCGGAGTCCACGCGGCCGGGCCATCCCGATCCTGTCCCGATGGAGGAGGAATGGCGGCGGCTCGAACCGGTTCTGGCGGGGCTTCGGCGCCGGCATCCCGACCTACCGATCAGCGTGGACACTGTGAAGGCCGCGGTCGCCGACCGCGCGCTCGAAGCGGGGGCTTGGGCGATCAACGACGTGTCGGGGCTGCGCCTCGATCCGGAGATCGCGGACGTGTGCGCGCGGCACGATGCGGGCCTCGTGCTGATGCACTCTCGCGGATCGATCCAGACGATGGCGACCTACGATCATGCTGAGTACGAGAGCGTCACTGCCGAGTTGGTCGGGGAGCTCGCGGCGGCGACGGTGGTGGCGCGGGAACGCGGCGTCAGGCGCGAGCGGCTCGTTGTCGATCCCGGCCTCGGATTCTCCAAGCGGCCCGAGCACAACTACCGTGTCTTGGCAGAGCTTGCCACGGTGGCGGCGCTCGGCTTGCCCGTCATGGTCGGTCCCTCGCGCAAGCGGTTCCTCGGAGCCGTGACCGGGAAGGACGTGTCGGATCGCGACCAGGCCACTGCGGCGGCCTGCGCGGTGGCATATCTGTTCGGAGCACACCTGTTCCGCGTACACGCCGTGGACGCGGCACGCGACGCGCTCGCAGTGGCTCACGCGGTGCGGAGCGCGTGATGTCGTTCGAGCAGTTTCAGTTTCTGATCCCGGATTGGCGCGACCTGCTTCAGATCCTGATCGTGGCGTACGTGCTGTACCGCTTGTTGTTGTTCCTGGCCGGCACGCGGGCGCTCCAGATACTGGTGGGGCTCGTTGTTCTCGTCTTGATCTATGTGGGTGCCGTACTACTCAAGTTCACCATGATCACGACGCTCCTCGGTGTGGTGGCTACCTACGGGATCTTCGCCGCGCTCGTTGTGTTTCAGCCGGAGCTCCGGCACGCCCTCGCCCGGCTGGGGCGGTCCCGGGCTATGAGGATATTCGCCAACGCGAACGAGGTCGCCGTGGCCGATCAGATCGCGGAGGCCGCCGCACGGTTGTCCCGCAACAGCGCTGGGGCGATTATCGCAGTCGAAGGCGAGGTATCGCTGAACGATTACTTGGAGAGCGGAACCGAGATGCAGGCGGCGGTCTCGGCCGATCTCCTGACGACGATCTTCACGCCATACTCGCCGCTGCATGACGGGGCCGTGATCGTGCGCGGCAATCAGATCGTGGCCGCCGGCACCGTGTTGCCGCTCACCCAGTTCCCGGTGGCCGACAAGTCGCTGGGTACGAGGCACCGCGCCGCCCTGGGGCTCTCGGAGGAGACCGATGCGGTGGTCATCGTCGTCTCGGAGGAGACCTCTAAGATCTCCATTGCCGTGAGGGGGATGCTCACCCGGGGCGTCACGGTGGACCAGGTGCGCCAGGTGCTCGCCGGGCGAAATCACAAGGGAGTGGCGGTGCCTGCCTCCGCCGGAGATCGCGCATCGTCTTGAATCGACTACCGAGCCACAATCACTCAATGGCACTGAACGAAGCTGTCCCACGCCGGGACGTCTGGTGGGATCGGAATCGGTACCTCGCGGGGCTCGCCGTCTTCGCGGTGGTTCTGGTGGGGTATGTATGGACGCTGGCTCCTACGGTCACATTCTGGGATGCGGGCGAGTTCATTGCCACGGCCGCGATTCTGGGCATCCCCCATCCACCTGGGACTCCTCTGTTCGTCGTGCTGGCGAACGTATGGGCAGCTCTCACGCCCGTGGGAGAGTTCGCGTTTCGCACGAACCTCATGACCGCCACATTCAGCGCGGGTGCTGCGGCGTTGTTCTTTCTCGTGGTTCTTCATGGGCTGAAGGGATGGCTTCCGGCGGCGCGCAGCGAGGAAGGGTGGAATCGGGGCGCCGAAGTCAGGTGGACGGAGGAAAGTCGGGACTCGCTGTTCACGGTTGGAGGTGCTGTGGCCGCCGCCCTCGTTTCGGCATACGCCTTCACGGTGTGGCAGAACTCGAACGAGACCGAGGTGTACATGGTCGCTGCGTTCAGCATCGCGGCGATCTGCTGGCTGGCGTGGCTGTGGCGCAAGAACCGAGGTCGGGAGCGGGCACCCCACCTCCTGCTCCTCATCGTCTATCTCGGCGCCGTGTCGATCGGCAACCACCTCATGACTCTCCTTGTGGGGCCCGCGCTGATTGGTTTCATGTGGCACGTGTTGAGAAACGAGCCGCTCGCGAACGAGCAGGATCGGCAGATCGAGTGGGCGCAGTGGTGGGTGATAGTCGGAGTCTGGGCCCTATTGATCGGCACGGGTCTGGGCAGTGTCGGGTTGCTCGTCCTGGGTGGTCTAGTGTTTTTCGCCGCGGCGGTCTACGCCGCCAGCACTGGCGGACTCAAGTTCGCGGTCACGGTGCTCGGGATCGCAGCGGTCGGTGTATCGACATACCTATTTCTGTTCCTGCGCGCCAAGGTCGGTCCGTTCATCAACGAGGCCGATCCCTCGACGTGGGAGAACCTGCTGGCGGTGATTCGGCGCGAGCAGTACCCGCCTCGACTCCCCACGGACAACCCGATCTACCCCTCGGGCGCGGGGAATCCAGGCCGGTCGCTCTCACTCATCGGACTCCAGATCTTGAATTACCTCCAGTACTTCGACTGGCAGTGGTCGAACGGTCTTGCGGCGACGGAGCCGGTGTTCGCCAAAGTTCGGCTTCCTTTCACGATGGCGTTCTCGTCTCTCGGGATCTACGGAGCGTCGGTGCTCTACCGCCGCGACCGCTCGATCTTCTGGCTACTCGTGCTGCTCTTCGTCACCACGGGGCCGGGGCTGGTGGGCTACATGAACTTCAAGCCCGGGTTTTCTCTCGCATGGGATCAGTACCCGGTGATCGAGATGCACGAGGTGCGCGAGAGGGACTATTTCTTTACGGTCTCGTTCCAGGTTTGGGGGCTCTTGGCGGGAATCGGTATTGCGGGCCTCTATCGCGTTCTGCGGGAGTGGCTTGCGCAGCGGTCGGCGATGCCGGAAGGAGTGCTGCTCCTGCCCGCGGGGGTCCTGGCGATCGCTATTCTGCCGTTCGTGCTGAACTTCACGGCCGCTTCGCGGAGGCATGGTCCCGAGGCGCGGCTCGCACAGGATTTCTCGTACGACGTGCTTCAGTCGGCGGAGCCGTATGGGATCGTGTTTACGAACGGGGACAATGACACCTTCCCGCTGTGGTACGCCCAGGAGGTCGCAGGAGTGCGGAGGGATGTGACGATCGTGAACCTCTCACTCGGCAACACCGACTGGTACATCAGGCAGCTGCGTGACAATCCGGTGCGACCTTTTGAGCCCGAGCAGGCGCCCTGGTACGCGCATCTTGCCCCCGATACTCCGCCGGGCCCACTACATTCGTGGTCCGACGCGCAGATCGACCGGCTGCGCTCCCAGGTGCTACGCGAGGCGCGGTTGTTCCGCGCCGGCGACCTGAACGTCACGCTACCCGCGAGCACGCCGCTCTACATAATGAATCAGCTTACCCTACAGCTGATTTACGAGAATTGGAACAAGCGGCCGATCTACTTCGCCCTGACTGCGGGGCAGGGAAACTGGGTTGGGCTGGACCGCTATTTGACGCAGGAGGGCCTGCTGTTCCGCGTCAACGTGAGGGTCCCCTCAGATTCCGCCGTCATGACGCCGGGTATCTTCGGTCCTCCCATCGACGTTCGACGAACCGAGCGCCTCGTCTCTGACATCTACCGCTACGCCGGTCTCTTCGACGTTGACACGCTGGCGCTCGACCCTACCAGCCGGAACATTGCGGCAAACCTCAGCTACTGCTTCTTCGGACTCGGGCAGGCGTACGAGCTTCTAGGGGATCGGGAGAGGAGTCTCGAGAACCTGAAGCGCGGGTACCACTTGAATCCCATCGAGCAGGTCCGACAGCTGCTGCAGGCGAGGGCCGACACGCTGGCGCCGATCGTCGTCGATTCCGCTCCCGCCGTCGCGCCGCCGGACCGCAACCCCTAGGGGCGCCCTCGACCGACTTCCGCGACGTGGCTAGCTTCACAGCCTATGTCGTTCGAGCATCTGCCCGCCAATCTCGCTCGCGTGCGGGACGAGATTGCCGGGATTCAGGCGCGCGAGGGACTGAAGGGTGAGATTCGGATCGTCGCCGTGACGAAAGGGCAGCCGGTGGCGGCGGCGCGCGCTGCGGTGGACGCGGGGCTGTCCGACGTGGGCGAGAACCGCGTGCAGGAGGCGATCCGAAAGCAGGATGAGCTGGCCGGCCTGCCGGTCAGGTGGCATCTGATCGGTCACCTTCAGACCAACAAGGCGAAGTACGTTCCGCAGCGATTCGCCATGGTGCACTCAGTGGACTCGGCGCGTGTCGCTGAAGCCCTGGCGCATCACATGGAGCGTCGGGCTCCGGGTGAGGTACTTCCCGTGTTGGTGCAGGTGAATGTTGCGGGCGAGGAGCAGAAGAGCGGCTGCGAGCCGGACAGGGCCCAGGATGTCGCACAAGCGATATGTGCGCGTGAGGAACTCGAACTCGAAGGTCTCATGACCATGGCACCTTATACTGACGACGAGTCACTTCAGCGCAGGGTTTTCGCCGCCATGCGGCGTTTGCGCGAAGACCTTACTCGGGCGGGACTGTCGGTCCCCGAGCTGTCGATGGGAATGTCGGGAGACTACCGTGCTGCGGTCGCGGAGGGTGCCACGATCTTGCGTCT
>JBHIEQ010000202.1:0-5731 GCA_046760725.1 Gemmatimonadales bacterium | reverse complement strand
CATCATATCCTCCGCTTCGCGAGAACCACTGCGCCGACTATCGCCGCGAGCAGCAGCACCGATGTGACCTCGAAGGGCACGAGGAAATCGCGGAACAGCGGCTCACTGATCGCACCGACTGCGCCGCCCATCTCCGCGGGGAGATCGGCCATCCCGCCCGCCGGAAGCCGAAGCCCCTCGTCGGGCATCACGCGGGTCACCACCCACAGCTCGACTACGAGGAGCGCTCCGACGGCGATCACAACGGCCCGGCCGGCCCATCCAACCATGTCGGTGCGGCTCTCGCGGCCGAGATTGAGCAGCATGATGACGAAGAGGAACAGCACCATGATGGCGCCGGCATAGACCAGCACCTGCATGGCCGCGATGAAGTGCGCCTCGAGGAGCACGAACATCGCAGCAACGGCGAATAGGGTGTTGACCAGCCACAGGGCGCTGGCTACGGGGCTGCGTCGCGTGATACACAAGAAGGCCGACGCTATCGCGTCCGCCGCAAACAACCAAAATATGGCTTCCGTCACCTCCTCTTCCCCCTATTCACCTTTCGGATCGGACGGATCCCACAGCGTCGATACGGGGTGCGTCTGCGCACACAGGCGCTCGAGATCGTAAACGAACCTCTCTCGCTCGTACTCCGCATTCTCGTAATGGACGCCTACGTGGATCGCCTCCTCCGGACATACCTCCTGGCAATAGCCGCAGAACACGCAGCGAAACTCGTCGATCTCGTAGATCAGCGGGTAGCGGTTACCTTCCTCGTCCTCGCCGGGTACCAGCTTGATGCAGTTGGCGGGGCAAATCTGAGGACACAGCCCGCACGCCACGCACTTCGCCCTTCCCTGCTCGTCGGTGAGCATGCGATGCGTCCCGCGCCACCGCGGCGAGATGGACCACGTGTCGGTGAACTTCTCCTCGGGATACTCCATCGTCACCTTGGGCCGTAGCAGGTGCCGGAAGGTGAGCCCCATCCCCTTGAGGGTCGCCCGCAAGTAGCTCGTGTCTCCTGCCGGCCGCTTCATGACCTTGACCCCGATCGCCATTAGGCTCGCTCCAGTCGTCGGACGTGCTGGCCGCGAATCGTGTGCCCCCTATCGATGGCACGGAACCAGGCACCCAAGAGCACCAGGTTCAACACGAACAACGTCATCCCGTAGAGCCATCCGAGCTCCAGGCCAGCTGACTCGAGCACCCAAACACTCACGGCCATGATCACGATGTAACCGAGCGCCGCCGGCAACATGAACTTCCAGCCGAGAGCCATGAGCTGATCGAACCGAAAGCGAGGCAACGTCCACCGGACCCAGATGTAGCAGAAGATGAAGAAGACCGTCTTCACACCGAACGTGCCGAGTGTGAGGATCGTCTTCAGCACTGAAGGCTCACCCGCGACGACGGCGCCGGCCTCCACGCGGACATCATCCCACGTCGTGAACGGGATGTCCCATCCGCCGAAGAACAGAGTCGCCATCATCGCCGACATCGTCATCAGAGCTGCGTACTCGGCCATGTAGAACATCGCGAACTTCATGGCGCTGTACTCCGCATGGTATCCCGCGACGAGTTCGGGCTCCGTTTCCGGGAGGTCGAACGGCAATCGATTCGTCTCGGCCAAGGCGGAAATCGCGAAGAACACAAACGCCAGAGTCAGCGGAAAGATGAACCACAGCGCCTCCTGCTGCCGAGCGATCACCTGTCCGAGAGTCACGTTTCCGGCGAGTAGCAACACCGCCACGAGGCTGAGTCCCATCGCGATCTCGTAGGAGATCATCTGTGCGCTGGCCCTGAGACCGCCCAGGAACGCGTACTTGCTGTTGGAGGACCATCCGGCCAGCACGAGGCCGTAAACGCCCAGACTCGACACCGCGAGGATGAACAGGAAACCGACTGGCAGATCGGCGATCACCATCGGCATAGCACCGTCGAACGCGAAACGACCCAAGAGGGGCAGCGTGAAATCGAAGCTCACCGGCAACGGCGCCGCGAACGGAATCACCGACACCAGCAGCATCACCGGTACGAAGGACATGATTGGAGCGAGTACGAATAGTATCCTATCCGCACCGGCGGGCCGGGTTTCCTCCTTCAATATGTTCTTGAGTCCGTCAGCCACCGACTGGAGGAGTCCCTCAGGACCGACACGGTTCGGTCCGAGCCGATCCTGAATGAAGCCGGCGACGCGCCGTTCCGACCAGACGACGAAGATCTCGCCGACCATGATGGCGCTGAAAACGGCTATGCTCTTCAGGCTCCCCAACAACATGAATCCCTTTAGCTCGGGCGTCATGCGGTCACCCCTGCCCGTGTAACGGCCACTCCATGATATCCAAGAGCCTCGTATGACAGGCCCTCGAACGCCGGCTCGGCGGACGCGAGCTTGTCGAAAGCTTCTCCCGCGCTCCCAAGTCGCTCCCAACCCTCCAGCTCGGCCAGGATCTCGCCCAACACCCACCACGCGGGGCGCGCCATCCCGGGGCCCGATTTCGCCTGGAAGTAGCGCTGAACGCGCCCGTCCTGGTTGACGAAGGTGCCCTCCTCCTCGGCCACGTTCGTGATCGGGAGGACCACGTCCGCGGCGCGCGCCGCCTGCGGCAGCACTGTCCCCAAGTAGATCAGCTTCGCCGCGCCCGAAGGCGCCTCCGCGGGCATTTTCTCCAGAGTCTCGTCCAGCACGACGAGTACGGCCGCAGACTCCGCTTCGCTCACTGCCGCCTCGAACCGCTCCTCGTAACCCAACAGCGTTGCACCCTTCACGTTTGCGGCGCGCTCGGCACGGAGTGCGAGGTTGGGTATACCCTCCAAGGGTTGTTCTTCCGGGACACGCTCGACGCGGAAAGCGCCTCTGATCTCGAGGCCACGCAGTGTTTCCCGCAGGAGATAGAGCGCCTCGTTGGAGGCATTGGGAGAGACGAGCGCCACCCCCTTTCCCCCCGCACCCTTCAGGATCTGCACCGCTCGGTCGAGCGCGTGGTCCCAATCGGTCGCATTGAGCACGCCTCCTTCATCGACGAGCGGCGCTTCGATGCGGTCACCGCGGTTCATCCAGCGGTAGTTGAGTCTGCCATGATCGCACATGTAGTAGTGGTTCACGTCCAGGTTCACGCGCGGCCGAAGGCGGACGACCACGTTCGACCGGGTGTCAATGTTCACGTTGCAGCCCTGGGAGCAGCTCGTGCAGATGGATGCCGTCTTGTCCAGCTCCCAGGCCCGCGCTTTGTGCAGCGAGTCCTTCGAGAGCAGCGATCCCACCGGACAGAGGTCGACCACGTTCCCCGCCCAGGCGTGGTCAAGCCGCCGGTCGGGATGAATGCCGATCAGCGCGCGATCACCCCGTTCGCTCACGTTGAGAATACTCTCGCGGGCCACGTGATCCATGAACCGGACACACCGCGTGCACAGAATGCACCGGTTCGGCACATAGAGAATGTCGTCGCCGAAGTCCTCCACCGGGTTGAACCGCTTCGGGTAGGTCGGCGTGTACCGTGTTCTCGCCCGGCCTTCGTGGAACACGAAGTCCTGTAGCTCGCACTCGCCGGCCTGATCGCAGATAGGGCAGTCGAGCGGGTGGTTGATCAGGAGGAACTCCAGAACTCCCTCTCGTGCCTTCTTCGCCTCATCCGAGTACACTCGGACGTTCTGGCCCTCGGCCACGGTAGCCGAACATCCGATCTGGAGCTTCGGTGCCCCCTCCACCTCCACCAAGCACATGCGGCACACACCGGCCACAGGGAGTCCCGGGTGATAACAGTAGTGCGGGATGAGGATGCCGGTCCGTTTCGCCGCCTCGAGGATCGTGGTCCCCTTGGGCACCGTCACCTGCGTGCCCTCGATCGTCAACGTTACGACATCGTCACCCGCCACCTACGCTACCGCCCGCACGGGGCGTATGGCCCCGGTTATGTATGCCTCGAACTCTTCGCGGAACTTCTTGATCCCGCTGATCACCGGGGCGGCACAAGAGTCGCTCAACACGCAGATCGTCTTGCCCGTCATCTGTTCGCCCAGGTCCAGCAGCAGGTCTAGATCGCGCATCGTCCCCTCGCCGGCCAGGATTCGCTGGAGGATCTTCACGGTCCACGCCGTTCCCTCGCGGCATTGCGTGCACTGCGCGCACGACTCGTGCGCGTAGAACCGCGCGAGACGCATGATCTGGTAAACGATGTCCTGACTATCGTCGATCACGATCACCCCGCCCGAACCGAGCATCGAACCGGCCTCCACCACGCCCTCGTAGTCCAGAATGCACGACTCGGTCTCCTCGCGGTTCAGGATCGGAACCGACGAGCCCCCCGGTATGCAGGCCTTGAGAGACCGTCCTTCGGGCATGCCGCCGCACAGCTCATACAGCAGATCCTTTAGCGGGAATCCCATCTCCACTTCATAGTTACCGGGCTTCCTGATATTGCCGCTCACACTGAAGAGCTTGGTGCCTGTGCTCCTGGGATTGGAGCGCGACATCGACTTGTACCAGTCGGCACCCCGGTTGATGATGTGGGGGACGGCCGACAACGTCTCGACGTTGTTGATCGTCGTGGGATTGCCGAACACCCCGTACGCGGCGGGGAACGGCGGCCGGATGCGCGGGTTGCCTCGCTTGCCCTCGATCGAGTTCATGAGGGCGGTCTCCTCTCCACAGATGTAGGCTCCCGCGCCCTTGTGGATGTACATGTCGAGCCGCTTGCCGGTCCCCATGGCGTTCGCGCCGAGAATGCCCTTGTCGTACGCCTCCTCAAGTGCCTCGCCCACGATCCGGAGAGGCTCGGTGAACTCGCCTCGGATGTAGATGTAGGTGATCTCGGCCTGGATCGCGTACTGAGCTATGGCGCACCCCTCGATCAGCTGGTGCGGTGTCCAGCGCATGATCTCCCGGTCCTTGAACGTGCCGGGTTCGGACTCGTCGGCGTTGCAGCACAGGTAATGCGGCCGAGTCTTCTCCTGCGGCATGAACGACCACTTGACTCCGGCCGGAAAACCGGCACCTCCCCTTCCTCTGAGACCCGACCCCTTCACTTCCTCGATGACTTCCCGGGGATCCATCGACAGCGCCTTCTCGAGCGCCCGGTACCCACCACGCTCGACCCAGCCCTCGTAGGTGCGCGCCTCCGGCTGGCCGAAGTGCTCGGATAGGACGAGCGTCTCCTTGGGATGAGGCTGGTGCGGATAGCCCATCAGGCCGCTCCCCCCTTCCGCCACCCTAAGGCATGACGGCACGGCGGCAGCATCACTTGTATCCCTCCAACAACTCCTCCACTCCGTCGGGTTTCACGCTCTCGATGAAGTCGTCGTTGATCATCACGGGTGTGGCGAAGCCGCAAGCGCCGAGGCACTCCACCTCGATCACCGTGAACTTTCCGTCGGGCGACGTCGCCCCCAGCTCGCGGCATCCCGTGTGCTGTAGGAACGCCTTCACCACGTCCTCCGCTCCACAAACGTTGCAGGGAGACGTGGTACACACCTGAATGAAGTACTTCCCCACCGGATGCTGGTGGAACATGGTGTAGAAGCTCACCACGCCCTTCACGTAAGCCGGCGTGAGATCCAGCACCTCGGCCACCTCCACCATCGCGTCATCGGAGATCCAGCCATGCTTCTCCTGAACCATCCAGAGGGCGGGCAGAAGGGCCGCCTGCTTCCTCTCATAGCGCCGGCAGATCTTATCGAGCTTCTTCTTGCGCTCGCCGGTGAACACGGGCCGGTACTCCTTCACCTCCTGCATCAGCGGTCAATCTCCCCC
>JBHIEQ010000201.1:0-5751 GCA_046760725.1 Gemmatimonadales bacterium | reverse complement strand
CGTGGACAACGGGACCATCGAGAGCGAGTTGCGCCGCCACGTCATCGACCCCGTGCTCTCGGCTTCCGGCCTGGATACCGATGGAGTGAAGCTCCACATCAACCCCACGGGACGGTTCGTTCTGGGCGGTCCCCAAGGAGACGCCGGCCTCACCGGGCGGAAGATCATAGTCGATACCTACGGAGGAGCGGCACGCCACGGCGGAGGCGCCTTCAGCGGCAAGGATCCGTCCAAGGTCGATCGTTCGGCTGCTTATGGCGCGCGATGGGTGGCCAAGACGGTCGTCGCGGCGGGGCTCGCGCATCGCTGCGAGGTGCAGATCGCGTACGCCATCGGTGTGGCCGAACCCGTGTCCGTCATGGTAGATACCTTCGGAACGGGTACGGTGCCGGAGGTTGCGCTGGAGGCGGGCATCCGCGAGGTGTTCGACCTGACGCCCCGCGGCATCATAGCCGCCCTGGAGCTGCGGAAGCCGATCTACGGGCCGACCGCCGCGTACGGCCACTTCGGCCGAACCCCTCAGTCGGGAAAGGTGGAAGGAAAGGACGTCGCGCTCTTCACCTGGGAAGACCCGACCGCCATCAAGGACCTGCACGACGCCGTCCGGCGAGCAGCGTAGCGTCCTCGGCCGACACCACTCTCGGTCCGCCACCGTATATTCAACGTTGGTCGTCGATCATTGATCATTGAACATTGAACGCTGGACAACGAGCCTTGACCACCGCCACCGCCGCCGACCACGACGTCCGTGACCTGAACCTGGCTGACGAGGGCCGCCGCCGCAGTGACTGGGCGGGACGATTCATGCCGGTTCTGGCGCAGATCCGCGAACGGTTCGCCCAGGAACGCCCGCTCGAGGGCAGAAAGCTCTCGGCCTGCCTGCACGTGACGACCGAGACCGCTAACCTCGCGGTGACGCTCAAAGCGGGTGGGGCCGAGGTCGCGCTCTGCGCGTCGAACCCGCTGTCCACGCAGGACGACGTCGCGGCATACCTGGTGCGCGACCACGGCATCAAGGTGTACGCCATCAAGGGAGAGGACAAAGACACGTACTACGAGCACATCCGCGCGGCCCTGGCACAGGGGCCCGACATCACGATGGACGACGGCGCCGACTTGGTCGGGTCGATTCACATGATGGCTCTCGAGCGGCTGGACGATCTGGAGCCGCCCGTAAGGAAGTGGGTCGAAGCCATGGCGCCGAGCCAGCGGAAGGCTCTGGTGGAAAACGTGATAGGCTCCACTGAGGAAACCACGACCGGCGTCATCCGCCTGCGAGCGATGGCAGAGCAAGGGGTATTGCAGTTCCCGGTGATAGCCGTGAACGATTCCCTAACCAAACACCTGTTCGACAATCGTTACGGCACGGGGCAGTCCACCCTGGACGGGATACTCCGAGCGACCAACATCCTGATGGCTGGGAGCACTGTGGTCGTTTGCGGGTACGGTTGGTGTGGCCGCGGCTTTGCCATGCGGGCCCGCGGGGCGGGAGCGGACGTGATAGTGACCGAGATCGATCCGCTACGGGCGCTCGAGGCCAGGATGGACGGGTTCAGAGTGATGCCCATCGGCGAGGCCGCACCGGTCGGCGACGTCTTCGTCACGCTGACCGGCAACACCGACGTCGTACGATTGGAGCACATGAGGGCGATGAAGGAGGGAGCGATCATCGCCAACTCCGGGCACTTCAACGTCGAGCTGGATCTGGAATCGCTGGCCGCCCACGGCCGGGGCCCCCGACGGGTGCGCGAGTTCGTGGATGAGTGGGTGCTGGACGGGAAGTCGCTGTTTGTGCTCGGTGAGGGACGGTTGATCAATCTCGCTGCTGCGGAAGGGCATCCCGCGAGCGTCATGGACATGTCGTTTGCGAACCAGGCCCTCGCCGCCGAACACTTGGTGAAGTCGTCCGGTGCGCTCTCCAAGGCGGTCCACAGGGTGCCGGCTGAGGTGGACCGGCAGGTGGCGCGACTGAAACTTGCCGCGCTGGGAGTGCGCATCGACGAACTGACAGCGAAGCAAGAGGCGTATCTCTCCTCTTGGGACGCGGGGACATGATCCGCGGGTGATCGAGGTTACCGTAGCGCATCTGGGTCTGGATCGGGCCACCAACACGCCGGTGGTCATCCTGCAGGAGCGGGAGGGTGAGCGTGTGCTCCCCATCTGGATCGGCCCGTCCGAGGCGAGTGCGATCGCCATGGAGCTCGCGGGTGTGAAGTTCTCGCGCCCCCTCACGCACGACCTCGTGAAGCAGGTTATCGTCGGGTTGGGGGGAGAGCTCAAGAGGGTGCTCATCACGCGTGTGAAGGAGAACACGTACTTCGCCGAGCTCCACCTGCACCGTAACGATCACGTCATCCAGATCGACGCCAGACCGTCGGACAGCATCGCTGTAGCTCTCAGACTCAAGGCGCCGATCTACACCGACGAGGCGCTCCTCGAGCTCACGTCGATCGACACAGTTGAGCCCATGTCCCCGCAGCCCGATGGCATGGACTCGGAGACGCTGAAGTCCTATCTGGAGAAACTCGACCCGGAAGATTTTGGCAGGTTCACTCCGTAACGCGCTGCCGCTCGCTCTGATGGCCCTGGGTCTCCCGACATCGGCCAAAGCCCAGGGCTTTCGTGTGAGCGGTCGCGTGGTGCGAGTGTCCGCCGGCGACTCCACCCCGGTCGCCAGCCACTGGGCGGTGCTGCACGGCGTTACCCTGAGCGGCGGAAGCCCGCTCGACTCCCAGCTCACCGACCGGCGCGGCTTCTATCGGATCGCGGCGCCGGAACGCGATACCCTCGCCAACTACCTCGTGAGCGTCACCTACCAGGGGATCGCCTACTTCACCGACCCCGTCCCGGGGCGCGGGTCTGCCCGGAACGAGCTGCCGCCGCTCTTGGTGTACGACACCTCCTCGAGCGGCCCCCCCATAGAGCTGGCGCAGCGCAACGTGGTGGTGCGATCGCCCGACGAGGATGGATCGCGCCGCATAGTGGAGCTGTGGGTGCTCGCCAACCGCGGCACGCGAACCCGCATCACGAGCGACACGTCACAACCGGTGTGGGAGGGGGCGATCCCCCGAGGAGCCGTCCAGTTCGAGGTGGGCGAGGCCGACGTCAACCCCGAGACCGTGACACGACGCGGCGACCGCGTAGCGGTGCTCTCGCCCATTACACCCGGCGAACGGCAGGTGCTCCTGGGATACGTGCTGCCGCGCTCCGAGCGGGAGCTCGCGATACCGCTGGATCAGCCGATCGGCCGCCTCACGGTGCTGCTCGAGGACACCGCCGCCACCGTCACCGGGGGAAGACTCTCGTTTGCGGGCGTGGAAACGCTGGGTGACCTCTTCCTGCGCCAGTACAGCGCGGAGGCAGTAGCGGCGGGGACCGACGTGAGGGTTCGATTCCAGGGCCACCGGAGAGACTTTGCCGATCTGTGGTGGCTCTTCCTGGGCATGTTCTTCTTGCTCATGGCGGGTGCGCTCGTGCTCTGGCTCAAGAGGCCCGAATCTCGCGCCGTCGCCCCCGTGGAGTCGCCGGAGGTTCTCGCGGCGCTCATAGCACAGCTCGATCGCGATCACGAGGGCCGCGAAACCGACGAGTACCACGAGCGGCGAGCGGCGCTCAAGCGGCGCCTGGCAGAGGCCCTGGCGCGGAGAACCGGCGATCGGTAAGTTGTAGCGCGAAGCAGTAAGAACTTGCGAACGTGGAGTCGGAAGCCGGTGTGAGTCCGGCGCGGCCCCGCCACTGTGACGGGCACATCACTCGACTCGATCGCCACTGGGAAACCGGGAAGGTGAGTCGAGGCCCGAAGCCAGGAGACGCGCCCGTTCGCGCCACCAGCAATCCCTCGCGGGGGGGATGGTGGGAGCGGGAGAGCCCGATCAGCCGCTCGCATCCTTCCCTGCCGGAGGAGTGAGCGGCTTTCTTGTTGCGATACGTCGCCGCCCTTCTCGGGACGGCCCTCATTGCGTGCCAGCCGGGCGACGCCCCCGCCGGAGGTGAGGGTGGGGACACCGTCCCGACTCGCATCGTCTCCCTATCTCCCGCGCTCACTGAGCTAGTCTTCGCGCTGGGCGCGGGTGACAGGCTGGTCGGCAGAACGCGCTGGGGAAACGCTCCCCCCGAGGCGCTCGAAGTTCCCTCCGTGGGCGACGGTCTCAATCCCAACGTGGAGGCGATCGTCGCACGCCGCCCCGATCTCGTGGTGTTCTACGCCGCGGCATCCAACCAGTCGGCCGTCGAGCGGCTACGCGCTCTCGACATAAGCACCTTGAGCATACGCCTCGATCGGCTGGATGATCTCGCGCGAGCGGCGCGGCGGCTGGGAGATGTCCTAGGCATTCGCGCGCGGGCCGACTCGCTCGTCGCCCGGCTGGATGGGGAGCTGGCGGGCGTGCGCGCCGAGGGAACATCGGGACCGAGCGTGCTCGTTCTGGCCTGGGAAAATCCTCCGATCGTGATCGGCGCACGGAGCTTCCTGTCGGAGATCGTGGAGTTGGCGGGTGCCCGCAATGCCTTCGGCGATCTCGAGCGCCCCTCGGCGAAGGTCGGACTCGAGACGATCGCCGCGCGCAACCCCGACGTCGTGCTCGTGGTGGGCGGGTCGGAGGTGCCCGCCCTAGCGGATCGCGGAGAGTGGCAGGCGATCGAGGCCGTGCGCGAGCGGCGGTTCGTAGCGGTTGACGGAACCGAGTTCGCGTGGCCGTCATTTCGGGCGCCCCAGGCGGTGATGCGCCTCCGAGGGGCCCTCGAGCGACTCGCACAATGAGGCGCTGGATCCTGCTGGGCCTCGCCGCGGTCTCTGCAATGGTGCTGGGCCTGGCCCTGGGCCCGACCGACGTGGGGCCGGCGTCGATCTGGGCCCTCGTTGCGGGGCGCGCCGACGACACCACGCTCACGATTGTGCGTGACCTGCGCCTGCCGCGCGCATTGCTCGCGTTCCTCGTAGGGGGGAGCCTGGGTGTCACCGGAGCGGCACTCCAGGCCCTCGTGCGCAATCCTCTCGCCGATCCTTTTCTCCTCGGACTCTCCGGCGGCGCCGGACTGGGCGCCGTGCTCGCCATCGCACTGGGCGCGACCGCTGCTTGGAGCGTGCCCCTCGCGGCTCTGGCCGGTGCCGCTGTGGCCATTGCGCTGGTCTATCGGCTGGCGGTGGTGACCGGAAGCGTGCTGGATACGAGGGTCCTGCTGCTCGCGGGAGTGGTCGTGGGCGCCTTCGCCGCAGCACTGATGGGCGCGATCATGGCCGTCTCTCCCGCTCCCCAAGTACAGGGCGCGCTTCTCTGGCTCCTGGGAAGCTTCAGCGGTTCCTCGTGGACGGCGGTCAGCGTGTTCGCCGCGTACGCATTGCTCCCTCTGAGCGGACTCTATCTCATGAGCCGGCCGCTCGATCTCCTGGCGCTGGGGGAGGAGCCTGCGCGCTTTCTCGGCGCGGAGGTGGAACGGCTGAAGCGAGTACTCTACGGCTGTGCCTCCGTGCTCACGGCTGCGGCGGTCGCCGTGTCGGGCATAATCGGGTTTGTGGGTCTCGTGGTGCCGCACGCCGTGCGCCTGGTGTGGGGTCACACCCATCAGACACTGCTACCGGGCGCGTTTCTCCTTGGAGGCACGCTCATGGTCTCGGCCGACCTGGTTGCGCGTGTCGCCTTCTCGCCCCTGGAACTCCCCGTCGGCGTGGTCACGGCACTGATCGGTGTCCCTGTGTTCGTGATCCTGGTGCGGCGATGGGCGAGGTGATCCTGCAGGCGGTGGAGCTCCGCT
>JBHIEQ010000200.1:0-5834 GCA_046760725.1 Gemmatimonadales bacterium | reverse complement strand
TCCTCCAGCGTGTGCCAGTAGCTCCTGCTCGGTCCGTACTCCAGATCGATCACGTTGATGGCCCTGATCCCTGCGTCGAGCAGCGGCAAGTGGTCGTCCGTCACGTAACTCACGTTGCGCCGGAACACGCGGCCGTAGCCCAATTCGTCGGCGATCCGCCACACGCGTTCCACGACCTCGGGCGCGCGGTCCACCGAGTGTCCCTCACGCAAGATCTCCAGGTCCCGATCCCCCACCATGTCCCACACCACCGCGAAGAGCGGCAGAGCCGTGGTATCGATCGTGGAAGCGTAGTACCGCGACCCGAGCAAGACATCCTTGTCCACCCCGAAGTCTCCGTAGTCCTCGCCGTCCACGAACAGGAGATCCACGCCGAAAGCGGGCGGCTTCTCCCGGAAGACGTCCGCGACGCCCAGCAACACCGCCACCCCCGAGGCGCCGTCGTTGGCTCCGGGCACCGGCAGCCTCTGCTCGCCGAGGTTCGCACTGTTGTCCGCGTGCGGCCGCGTGTCCCAGTGAGCGACGTAGAGCACCCGTTCGCGCTCCCGGGGGCGGAACCGGGCGATGAAGTTCCTGAGAGCCAGGGTGTCACCATCCACCGTGACGTGCGTGAACCCCTGAACTTCTACCGAGTCGGCGCGCTCCCGCAGACGATCGAGCAGCCAATTCCCCATCCGTTTGTGACCCTCGGTGTTCGGCACCCGGGGTCCGAACTCGAGCTGTGCCTCCACGTAGCTCAGCGCACGCGCTCCGTCGAACGCAGTTTGGGGAGTGGCGCCTGAGCCGCATCCCAGGGTCACCGCAACGAGGGTGGCGGAGAGAGTTCTCATCGAAGCTGGCCCGTGAAGAGGTTGATGTCGGCGAACACGGTGAACACCACCTGGGAGATCTTGCTGGAGCTGTGGCGCTGGTCGCTCAGCACGTAGCCGAAGCTCGCGCCACCGCGAACGACAGATGATAGCCCCGTGTCGAGGCGTAAGTCGAGTTGCCGGCGCCGGCTGTCGGCCACGGTGCGGCATTCGTCCGACCCCGCTCTGAGAAGACAGACCGTCACCTTGGAGGAGTTGAACCGCCCGGTCGTGCGGATCTCGTTGCCGGCCGCGAACAGTGTGACAGGCGGCGAAACAACAAACGTCACCGTGCCGCCCCAATCCAGGCGGTCGGTCTCGGTGATGTTACCTGCGGTGATCGCCTGAGATTCGGAGATCGTCAGTCCCCCCGTCGTGGTGACCCCACCGGCCCACGCCACGGTCATCGTGGGGGATATCAATCGTGACTTGCTTTCGATCTCCACTGCCCTCGGCTGCGCCCCCGTCGCTCCACCCGCTCCCGGCATGGATTGCGTCACGACCTTGCCGCCCAGCTGGTAGTTCAGCTGTGCGGCGACGGTGGCCAGGACACGTTGCAGAGAGCCGGCGGGACTATGTGCCCATGAGACCGAAACCGACGGCCACTCGCAGGTGCGCTGTAGCACCTCCGACTGCACGTCGCCTCGCCGGGACCACACAGCGCTGATCGAGCGCCGATAGTTCAGGGTGAGTCGCCCGCTCAGGGGCAGCAGGGTACCACCCGTTACCGTCAGCTCCCGTAGCTCCGCGGCCGAAGTGGCGGGCACTCCGTCCCGCCAACGGAACTCGTCCAGCCCACCCAGCGCGAGCTGATACTCGAGATCCGGCTCGAACGGCGCACGATCAAACACGGACCGCCGCTCCCTCCGAACCGACACGTCAACCGGTAGGATGGCGCCCACGACCGGCGCCGCCTCGCCGGCGTCACCGGCCACGCCGCCGGCCAAGCGCGCGAGGTCCACCATCATGCCCAGCTCGCGGATGCGGGCGTTGCGCAATGTCTCGGGCAGCCGGAACCCCGCCGTCGAACCGGCGTCCGTGCGCACCGCGGCCCGGGCATTGGGGTCGCGTGTGAACCCGAACTGGCTCGCGAATCTGGCGCGCGGCTGGAGCCAACTGCTCACCACGGGAGACACCGCGACGGCGGTCGTGAAGATCCTGTCCCGCTCAAAGCCCACGTCGCTGCCCAGAAGCGTATTCCGCTCGGCCCCCAGGAGGCGTCCCATCGTCGTCGTGTCGCCGTAGTCGCGGAGATCCCGGATGCTCGCGTGGCGCACCTGGAGCGACAACGTGGAGAAAGGCCGGAAATCGAGAGCCGCTTCGTTGCGCCACAGGCTGGTGATTCCCTCGAGGGGCACCACCGCGCTGTCGCCCGGGAGCTTCACGGGAACGCGGAAGGTGAAGCGCTCCGTCCGTCGATCCACCAAGCCGCTCGACACACGGATCCGGTAGGGGTTGAGGCGCAGCCGGGCGGTACGCGCCGCCTTCCCGAACTCGCTCTCCCTGATTGCGCGTGGCAAGAGCCCTATCAAGCGACGCAGGAAGCTCGGTACGGCTGCCACTCCGTCGGCCTCCGGGAGATTGTCGTATGTCACCTGCAGCTCTCGGTGGCGCGTGGCGGAGCGGGACAGCTGCCCACTGTTCGCGGCCGTTTCCCGTCTCGCCCGCACGGTCACCGGATCGAGCAAGTTACGCGTGAAGAACCGGTCACCACGCTTCACTCTCCTGAAGGAGAGGTCGAGGATCGTGGCTGAGGCCCGGGGGCGCCGCAGGTTCTCCAGCGCCGAGGCGCGCACGTCGGTCCCCTCCAGGTAGAACGGGTCGGAACCGGTGCGTGTGTGCTGGACGCTCACCGGAAGACTCAAACCCCAATCCTCGGGGAACAGCTTGTCGGCCCTCAGCAGCGTTCCGAACCGTGTGGAGCGGTCGGTGATGTAGCTGAATTCCTGACCGAGCTGCCGGAACCGGTCGTCCCTTGTATCGGTCGAAAACGTGAACTCCATGACATCCGCCGCCGTGAGCCGCGCGTCGAGCGCCGCCGCCGTCCCGGGATCCGCCACCACGTCGCTCAACCTGATGTCGTCCACCCACAGCTCGGCCGCGGCTATGGTAACCGTCTGTGTCTCTCGGATCATTCCCACCGCCACCTCCGAGACGCGCGCGAGGTTAGGAGGTGCGACCGCGGGGTCGCGCACCTGCACCATGTAGGGCCCCTCGCAGCGGACGTATGCGGTCGAATCGCCCCCGCACTCGGCCGACCCCGACGGCGGATCTCCCCTGAGCCACGCCGCCTCTATCTCGGCCCTCAGCTGGAGCCAGCGGGCGAGATCGATCACGATCTCCGGCTCCCAGGAATCGGTGCTGGCCGGCGCACGGTACAGATAGAAATTGAACTCGTCGCGCCCCGCCTTGATGTAGAACACGAGGTCGCCTTCCTCCCATCCCGCCCCCCTCCCCCGAGCCCACACCCTGAGGCGCCGATAGTTGAGGAAGTTCCGGTCCGCCTCGGCGGCGAACCTAGTGAAAGCCTCCGCCCGCTCGCCTGCGCGCAGGTCCCGTGCCAGGAGCCGGAGCGATTTCTCGTTGATCTCCTGCTGGCCGATCTGGAAGCGGGCCGTGGGCTGGTCGGCTTGATCCCCGAGCCCGGGTGGGGAGGTGTAGCCTAGATCCGCGTTGTCGGTGCTGACGATGGACGCGGTCACCTCGCCATGCGGCTCGCCCCTTGCTCCGGAGAGTCCCACGATCGGTGTCTCCGCTCGCTTGACCCACGGGGCCGCAACCAATCGCAACCGGGCGAGGGCCAGCACCAGCTCGCTCTCCGCGCCCGCCTGTGGCGGAGCGACGAACGTGAGCCGAAGCGCCTCGATCTGTCTGATGTTCGGGCGGCCTATCTGTAGAGAATCGGTTCTGAACGGAATGCGGTACAGCCGCCACGTCATGAGTTGGCCGACGTCGTTCAACACCGTCTCGCCATCGCGCACATAGTACCGCGAGTCGCCGACCCGGAATACGTAGCGCAGGAGATCCTCCGCCACCGCGCCAACGTCCACGTCGAGTCGGTTGTCTCCGTCCAGGTCCTCGGTGTCGAGCCTCCCGTTCCTTCGCGTGCATGTCGCGGCCAGATGACCGCGCGGGAACGCCGGCACGCCCACCACACCGCTCAGGTCGCACAGGGGGAGGTCACGGACTATCCGCCCCGTGCCCTCGTCGAGTATCGTGCTCACGACATCCCCGTGGATCCCGACATCGCTCGTGACCGCGTTGAAGACGTTCGTAAACGGGTCCTTTTCGCTGTCCAGCCGCCCGACACCCACGGGCTGCGTGCCCGCGAACACGGTGTCGCCGCCCACCACGCGAAAGCTGGCAGGCGCCCTGGCGACGGCGTCTTCGAAGACGGACCCAAAGTCGAAGACGAGAATCCCGTTTCGGGCCCGCACCGTGCGCGCCTGATCTTCTAGGACCCAGAACTCGAGGAACTCCACTCGCGAGAGGTCAACGCCTACGCCCGAGCCTCCACCGAGGGACCGCGTTACGCTGCTCCAACGAGGACCCGGTGTGTGGGGCACGAGCCAGCGCGGCTGTCCCGTCGCCGGATCGGGCGCACCACCGACCGTGTCGGGTTCGAGAGACAGCCACAGGACCGGCTCGACCTGAAACCCCGCGCCCGTGAGCGCGATGCTCGAGTCGATGTCTTGCGGTCCGAATTGCAGGGTCCCGCTAGCCGTTTGCAGCACGTTCTGGCGTACCATGACCACGGCGTCCTGGGGATCGAACGGGGCGGCCACTCCCAGGTGGGTGAGAGGTAAGCCGTATCCCGAGCTGGGAGCACTGCCCAACTGGAATTCTCGTTCGTCCAGCCGGATGGTGCGTGCCGCCTGCTGCTGGAAATCCTCGATGAACGCGATCCCCGCCTGATTGGGGTTGGGACGCGAGAGCGCGACCTCGCCGTTGATCGTGAGTCGCGAGGGAACGTCCGTATCGATCAAGGGAAGTGCGTCGACCGCGCGGGTCAGCATCTGCGGCCGGAGCTCGAATTCGCTGGTGAGGCCGCCGATGAAATGCGATTCCGGCTCGAACCCGAGGAGCGGCCGCGTGAACACCGAGCGATCGTGCTGGAACATCGCCACCATGTGCAGGCGGTTCAGCGAATCGAGATGTAGTGTGCTCGCCAGGCCGACGATGCTCTTGGGTGCCAAGTCGAACAGCTGGTTCTCCTCGAACTCCGCGCGGATCTCGGTGGGGCCGAAGAACAGCGAGTCGGGTTTCAGGAACCGAACCTGTCCCAGCTCGTAGTCGATCTCGTAGTCCCGGCCGCGCACCAGCCTGCGGTCGCCGGCGAACAGTTTCTCGCTCCCCTCACGCACCTGGATCGTCCCCAAACTGAGGTTGGCGCGGTCACCCGCGCCCGACGCATCGTAGGTGAAGCGCATCAGCACCCGCGGAGGTGGACCCTGCGATCCTAGCAGGTAGGTCGGGGTGCGATACAACGAGTCGTTCCGCTCGGCGGGCGCGAGGCGGCCCATGTCGGCGAACGGCGTCAGGTGCGGGAAGACGACGAAGAGGTCGCGGATCGGCGCGCCCTGGCCGGGGTCCCTGACGCGGGGGAATACCCGGTTGTACTCGTCCAGCGCCGACGGATCGACGATCTGCGCGAGGCCCAGTAGCTCCAGGTATGAGCGCTGTCCGCCCAGGGGGCGCTCGGATTCGTTGACCAGGATCGAAAGCCTGATCGAATGCCTGATGACCTCCGCCCCACCGACTCGGTAAACGTTGCGCAATTCGTAGAAGAACGTGGGCACGGTCGGCTCGTGACGCGGCTCGACGATCAGCTCGAGCGTGTCAGTCCCGCCCTCCACCGCGGGAAACGTTCCGACGGTGTCCCCCAAAACGGTGACATAGGAGACGGCGAGGAACTCCTGGGAACCCAGCCGCCTCGTCAAGGCGAACCAGAGTCGGGAGGGATCAAGATAGTAGTCCTGCCCCTCG
>JBHIEQ010000199.1:0-5849 GCA_046760725.1 Gemmatimonadales bacterium | reverse complement strand
AGGAACGCGGTCAACAACGGGATTCGGATCGAGCCCACCGGCAACGAGCCGGGTGGGGTCACGGAGTACCAGAACGTCAACATCGACGAGTTGCGCATCACGGGCGTCGAGCTCTCCGGCGAGGTGCGACTGCCGTTCGGCCTCTCCGCGGGCTTCTCGCTCGCTCACATGACGGCCAAGAACGTGGCGGGCGAGGAGGAGCCGTTCGGGGACGGCTACAAGACCAAGTGGACCGCCAGGGCGCGTTACATGGAGCCCCGTGGCCGCGCATGGATCGAGTACGCCGTGAGGCACACCGGGCAGCGCGACGACGTGACGCTCGGAACGAGCCCCGTGGGTGACGTGATCCCCGCTTTCACGGTGCACACGTTGCGTGGCGGCCTCAGTCCGTTCGGCCGACAGCGCCTCGTCGTGACCGTCGATAATCTCACAAACGAGCTGTACGCGGAGTCCGCGAACGCGGCCTTTTTCCGGCCGGAGGCGGGGCGGAATCTGATTGTGGTGGTGGAGACGGGGTTCCGATTGCGGCAGTAGCGGCATGTGGCATGCGACGAAGCGGGGTGATCGCTGGTCACTCGTGGGCTTTCGCATGACGAACCGGCCGGCGCATCTGCGGCACTTCACGGCGCGGATCGAGGGGTCTGCGCCAGGTGCGGGGCACAGCCCGCTCCGGTGGTGCTCGGTCCTATGGCTACCCGCCGACGCCCAGGATCGCCCCTACCGGCTGCATGAGGTGGTCGAACATCCGGAACACCGTGTCCGTGAGCTGGATGATCCGGTGGACGGTCCCGCCCCGTTAGGGTCGCTCGTTGCCTCTCTTCGGGCGGAGTTCGCGTAGCACCGCCTGCTGCTCGGCGCTGAGCGTGTTCTTGATCGTGATCAACAGCCCGAGATGCGCCGTCTTGATCTGTCGCTCGACCTCCAGCAGGCGCTCGACCTGGGCGAGGGCCGCCGCCCGGTCCACGGACGCGCCAGCCAGGAGGTCGGCCAGGCGTTGGTTCTCCTCCTGGAGCCGCCACTCGAGGTCCACCACCTCTCCCTGGAGCTCCTTGATCGCGGCCGTGATCGCGGTGCGCTGCTCCTCCGTCAGCCCCAGGCGGAGCTGGTGCTGCATCACCAGCTCCGGCGGGAAGAGGTGTGCCTCGAACCCGGGCTCGCCTCCCTCGGGGCGCTGACCGGCGGCCAGGGTGGGTATGAGGAGCGTCACGGCGAGCGCGATGCCGATATGGCGATTCATGACCCGTTCCTCCCTTCGCGTCTGTTCTCCTGGGTGGCGGTGCCCACGCGCGGCACGGTGCGCAGGAGGTCCCGCCCCGGGGTCTCGAGCAGAAAGTCCGTCGGCGCCTGCCAGGCAGTAGCGCTCAAGTCGATGGCCAGCCGGTCGCCGCCGCCGCCCCTGTCCAGCGCCCAGAGCACCGCTGCCAGCACCGCAGCAGCAGCAGCAGCAGCCGCCCACACCCGGACGCCGCCCGCCCGCGACGGACGCGGACGCGGCGCGGTAAACGGTGCGGCACGGGCAGTGTCTTCTTGCCGCAGCGCCTGGAAGCGCCCCCGGAGATCGGCGTCGTTGGGCGGTGTGTTCATGCGTTTTCCTCGCGCAGAAGCTCACGCAGGCGGCGTTTGCCACGCTCGTAGTGGGTGCGGGCCGTGCCGATCGAGACGCCCAGTGCTGCCGCTGCCTCGCTGATGCTCAGGTCCTGGTAGAACACCAGGTGGAGCAGCTCGCGCTGTCGTCGCGGGAGCCGAAGGAGCGCCGCGATCAGCCGCCGGCTCTCATCCGACCGCGCGGTTACGGTTTCCGGATCCGCTTCCCCGGCCGGGCCCTCCGGCAGCGCATCGAGCCGGCTCAAGGGCACGAAGCGCCGCACTAGCTTGCGCCGCCGGTGCTCGGCGGCAGTGCGTCGAATCACTCCGAACAGCCACGTCTTGAAGCTGGACCGTCCGGCGAACTTAGCGCGGCCGTCCAGGATCTTGAGGTAACTCGCCTGCAGCACGTCCTGGGCGGTCGTCTCGTCCCACGCGCAGCAGCTCAGGGCCCAGCCGCGAGCTGCGCGGTGGTGGCGCTCGAGTTCCCGCTCCAGGTCGTTCGGTCGCATCGTGAACCGTCCTGCCGGGCCGAAACCGAGCCCTTCGTAGCTTGGTGGTCTGTTACGGGTCGATCATATGACATCGGCCCCGTTGGGGCACGCGTCAATCGGGGCCGGCATGTCGGCGACACCACCGTTCGCCGTGCACACCTTGGGGACTGCTTCACGCTACTGGGCCGTAGGCGGCTGGCGGTGACCGTCGATAATCTCACTAACGAGCTGTACGCGGAATGCGCAAACGTGGCGTTCTTCCGGCCGGAACCCGGGCGGCATCTGATCGTGGTGGTGGAGACGGGGTTCTAGGAGGCTGTGATGCATGCCTCGCGAATCCAGACCGATGTCACACCGGCACCTCGTCGGGGTCGGCGAGCCGGTAGCTCGTACTGCGCCCGCCGCCGGGGTTCTTCACGATGATGCCGCGCTCAAGCAATTCGCGGATGTCGCGAAGAGCCGTGTCGTTCGAGCACCTGGCGAGCTTGGCGTACTTCGACGTGGTGAGATGCCCCTTGAAGTCGTCCAGCATCCTGCTGATGACCCCTCGCTGTCGCTCGCTCACGGGTTGTGCGTTGATCCGCTGCCCACAGCCTGGCTTTGCGGAGGACCGAACCGAGCGACGCGTCCGCGTCCTCGATCGTGCGGTCAAGGCAGTTCAGGAACCATGCGAGCCACGCCGTGATGTCGAGGCTGCCGCGCTGTGCGACTTCGAGCTGCCGATAGTACTCCTGTCGCTGCGCCTCAATCCCCGACGACATGCTGTAGAAGCGGTCCTTCGTATCGTCTGCTTGCGATAGCACCATGTCGGCGATCGCGCGAGCGATACGCCCGTTGCCGTCGTCGAAGGGGTGAATCGTCACGAACCAGAAGTGCGCGACTCCCGCCTTCAGCACGGGGTCGATGGCTGACGGCGACTCGAACCACTCCAAGAACTGCTTCATCTCGTCGCTGACCCGCTTGGCATCGGGCGCCTGGAAGTGCACTCTCTCATTGCCGATGGGTCCCGAGACCACCCGCGTCGGCCCGCGCTCGCCCGTTCGCCAGCGCGGTTGCGCGTCAGCTGCTGTGTATCTCGAACAGCGCCTCAAAGACCCGCGGTCATGGCGACCGGCTGTAACCCCTTGCCCAGATGACGTGCTGTCTATACTATTGTTGCATTAACTCAATGCGTTTATAGTATTACAGCACAAGCCCATTACACACATGACGCTCCGAAACGCTGCCGAGACTGTGACTGCCCTCCAACTCGTTGGCGAGATCCTGGAGGCGCAGCGAGCCCAACTCTCCCTGGTAGTGATCGGCGGCGCAGCCCTGAACCTCCTCGGCGTCGTGGACAGGGCGACGCGCGATGTAGACGTGCTGGCGTTCAGCGTATCCGGTGAAGGTCGGACGCGGCTAGTTCCGCCGCCCGAGCCCCTGCCCACGCCGTTGACGGAGGCTGTAGCAGCAGTGGCCCGCGATCTCAATCTCGCGCCGGACTGGTTGAACACGGGGCCCGCTTTGCAGTGGCGCCAGGGTTTGCCACCCAGGCTCGAAGAGCGGGTCACATGGCGCAGCTATGGTGGACTCCGCGTGGGGATCGTCGGCCGCTTTGACTTGATCTGCTTCAAGCTCTATGCGTGCGCCGATCAGACGGGACCGGAGAGTCGTCATGTAAGGGATCTTCTAGCGCTCAGTCCGAGCCGCGACGAACTGCTTATGGCCGCCGACTGGGTTCGAGGCCAGGACCCAAGCCCTGCGTTCGCCGAGGTGCTCAGTAAAGTGATCGGTCATGTCCTCAGCCAAACCCGCTAGAGTGGCCGCGGAGGTCCGTGATGCACTGGTCACTCTGCTTTGGCGCCAGTGGTCGGCCATCGGCGGAGCAGCTTCCGCTCAGCCGGCTCGATCTCAGGTGGATCCCGAGGCTCTCATACTCGGCTCGCTCGGTCTCGAGAGCGCCGAGCCGCGCCTTTGGGTGGTGATGCGGGACTGGCTCCGCGAAGGAACGCGCCTCCTGAGCGTCCAACGGCTCGAAAACACGTGCCGGCTGTTTGACGAATCGATCAAGTCCCATCTAGGACGGGTCGCGTGGGTAGCAGTGCACGAGGCAATGGATGCTCGCTGGCGGAGGCTTGCAAAGGGCGTAGAACCCCCTTCCTCCGACGGGGCAAGGCGTCGGAGTCGTGGAGTGGCACTCGATGCACCGGCCGCACTAATACTGCGCCTGCGAAGCGCGTTCGGCGTCGGTGTGAAGGCGGATGTACTGGCCTTCCTGCTGGGCCGCTCGGCGGAGCCGTCTCGGACCGCGCTAATCGTACGAGCGACCGCATACACGCAGCCATCCGTGTTCCGGGCATTGAAGGAGTTAGTCGCCGCCGGCCTAGTCAACGCCTCGCGCTCCGCCCCTGCGGAGTACTGGGTGGACGTCGCGCCCTGGCGAAGGTTCCTGCGTCTCGCAGAACGCGCACCACCGTGGTGCTACTGGAGCGACGTTATCGCATACGGACTGCGGTTCTTGGGTTGGGCGGCAGCTCGCTCCGAACGGCCGGCTACGGACTATGCGCTCGGCGCGCTGTGGCGGAGCCTGGCTGAGGAAGGAGAGTCGGTGTTCACGCTGACAGGCATCGCAACACGCGAGGAACCCTTCCCGGAATCGGCCGATGTGGAAGAGTGGGCGCGGTTGCACCAGCGGTTGGCCATGTGGATCGAGGCGAGTGCGTAGCGGGCCTCAACGTCCACCGGCCTATCGAGACACCAGCCGGGCGATTCTTTTCCTCACATCGGCCACTTGCGGCTGGAACTCCGGGTCGGTGTTCTCCCACGACCGGACGGACTCACCGTAGTGGCGCGCTGCGGCCAGCGCGTCTGATGCGGCGGGGCCTGCCCTAGTTGCTGTATTTCTCGAGCGCGTCCTCCACGGGGAGCTGCTTCTCGCGATTGAGCCGCTCCCTGAGCGACTCGCCTTCCACATACGGCATCACGTAGAAGAGAAACCCACCGGCTTCATCTGAGTCGAGGAGCGGCAGTATGTGCGGATGAGTGAGCTTTGCCGTGACTTTGATTTCGTGCAGGAAGCGGTCCGCGCCGATGGTCGCGGCGAGCTCGGGGCGAAGTACTTTGACCGCGACCTTGCGCTCGTGCTTCAGGTCCAAGGCGAGGTAGACGACTGCCATCCCACCGCGGCCGAGCTCCCGCTCAATGGCGTAGCGGTCGGCGAGGGCTGCCCTGAGGCGCTCGAAGGTATCAGCCAGGACTGCGCCCCTCGCTCGGAGTTGTCTCTAAGACGCGGCGCGCCGTCTCTGCCTGCCAGCGCGGTGCCGGAACAGGCCGGCATGGCAGCTTCCCCTCAGAACCCCAACAAATTGAGCTGCATCTTGCGGAGCCCCCGCTCTCGGGCCCAGAGATCCAGCTCGACGGAGGCCACGTCGTCCACCTCGGGCACCGCCGCTCCGTCCTTGCGCAAGTCGATCGACTTGAGATAGGTCTTGCAGCTCAGACACTCCTCGATGCGAACGTGTCCCAACGAGTCGCTCTCGTGGTAGAGGAGTTGATCCGCCTGCTGCTCGCCGCACCCCGCGCACGTGAGCCGCTGGAACGGCCACCAACCCGCGCACAGCGAGCACACGAGGAGGCGACGGTTCCTGACCTCCGGCTCGTCCCGCAACACTCCCACCTGCGGCAGGTGCCCGCAGCGGGGACAGGTGCTCTCATACCACAGCTCGGTGTCCGACTCCTCCTTCGCGAAGCCCGCAAGCGCCTCGGCGATGGGCTGCAAGAACGTTCGCGCGA
>JBHIEQ010000198.1:0-5858 GCA_046760725.1 Gemmatimonadales bacterium | reverse complement strand
AGAAGACGGGCATCCTCTCCTGCTGGTTGCGGACTGCCTGGCGGTATTCCCTCCACAGCTCCGGCATCGCTGCGACGTCGCGTCCTGTGAGCATCGCTTGGACCGAGGCGAGCGTCGCCTGGCCTTCCATGACGGCCTGTGCCGCCATCCGGCGGTCGTTATTGCGCTCGAGCGAGAGCAGGGAGTCGAGGGCGATGTGCTGACCCTGGAGCGCGTGCACGAGTTCGTGCGCCAGGGTCAGCCGCAAGGCCTCAGGCATCGCGCCCTCGACCACATACAGCGTGCTGGAGTCGGGGTCGTAGTATCCCACCACCTGCTCCGAGTAGAGCGCGAGCAATAGCTCGCGCAGGTCTGCCGTGTCGGGCAGGAGCCCGAAGAGTCTGTAGGCGGTGGCGATCAGGTCGAACTCCTCGGGGCCGTATTCCTCTTCCAGCTTGTGAGCCAGGTACGCTCTCACCTGCTCCAAGCTGCGCATGGCGATCGCCGGGGGTGAGGAGAAGCTGAGTCCTACCGCGCGCTCGATAGCGGGCATCAGCTCGCGCGCCAGCTCACGGGCGCGCTCCTCGCTCTGCGCCTGAGACCGCTCACCGCAGGCGGCGAGAGTGAGCCATAGGGCTCCGAGTTGTAGCAGTCTTGTAGTCAGCACAATCGTGTGGTTTGAGATGGCTGTGTGCGGTACCTCTACCCCACCACCATCGTTATCCCGTACGCGATCGCCCCCACGATCGCCCCCAGTAGGTACCCCAATCTCACGATGAGGTCCAGTTCCCGCTGTGTGGCTGTGCGGATTATCTGTTCGATTCGCTCGAGGGAGAAGCCCATCACTTTCTCTTCCACCATGGTCTGCACGTCGAGCCGGGCCACTACGCGAGGCGTCTGGCCTTGGATCCAGCTCCATAGTACCGGAGACAGGAGCGCGGCGACGCGCTCCGAGGCGTCCTCACCGAGCCAGTCGGCCGGCCGGCCCATTGGGCGGTCCAGCAGGGAATCCAGCGCCAAGGTTGCTCCATCCGTCACCCACTGCGCCAGCCGCTCGGAGTCTGCCGCGCGCTGCACCCACTCGGCCGCCCGCTCCGGCGGCAGGTACTCGATGAGATCACCCCATGTGTGCTGCTCGGCGGCCTGAAGAGCCCGATCGAGCCGTTCTGTCGCGTACGCGAGAGTCGCCTCGTCCCGCAGGGCATCGACCACGTGTCTAACCGCGGTGTACTTGAGACCCTGTGCGCGTTCGGCGCCCAGTCGCTCGATGTGTTCGGCCATGGGCCGCTGGAGGAACTGTACGACCGCGTCGTTGATGGTGCGGGCTACCTGGTCCCGCACGGCGGGCTCCTCCAACAGCAGCACCAGGTCGTTCACGCCCTCGCGCTCGAAGTTGTCGAGCAGGCGCTCGAACGTCCTCTCTGTCACGACCAGCCGGGCGACGATACGCTCGTGCAGCAGGAGATCGCGCACGAATCGCTCGAACAGCTCGTGCAGGGCTGCCTGTAGCCTGGCGCGCGCGTCGCGGTCGCTGAGGAGCGCCGACAAGCGGTCGATGGCCACGGGAAGGTATCCGGCGATTGCACGCTCGAGGGCGGCAACCAGGTCTCGCGGCAAGCGTTCCAAGAGCGGGGTCTTGTCGTGTGACAGGCGCTCGAACTGGCGGTCGAACCACGCGGCGATCGTCCGCTCCAGCTCGGTGCTGCGGGCGCCGTCGGACACCCACTGCTCGACCCGCTCCCTAATGGCACCCCTCCGGGCGGCCGTGAGTACCGTGCCGATCGGTTGGTCGCCGACCTCCCGGCGGGCCCTGGCGATACTGCGCCGCACCACGTCGTGGAACGCGTCGCTCCGCACGAACTCCGCCACCCGCTCGCGGAGCATCCGCGCGATACTCCGAGTCGCAGCTTCCGCCTCGACCCGCATCGGCGGCGGGAGGATCGATCTCAGCGATTCCCGTTCCGTCTCCAGGACCGATCGCACTAGCGAGAGCAACGCTCCGTCGAACGCTTCGCGCATCCCGGGGGCGCTCAGTTGACGGGCGAGGTCATCGGACGTAAGTAGTCGCTGGCCCACCGTGCGCCCGATGGTCTTCGCCAGGCGGGGCTTGTTCTTCGGCAGCGCGCCCTGGAGTCTGAGCCACCGGAAGCCTCGCGGCTCGTACGGGTGAAACAGCATCCAGATAGCCACCGCGTTCGTGACGCCGCCGGCTATGGCGCCGAAGACGACGGTGACGGCGGCCGTTACGGGTGAGAATTCAGCGAGCACCGTCAGACTACGATAACCGAATGGACAGGCAAGCGGCGAACCCTCGATGAGAATACCCTACAAGTCGCTCACGTTCTGGATCTTCGTGGGGCTCTTCGCCGGCATGATCGGGGGCCGGCTCTTCGGAGAGGGGATCGTGCCCGTGGCGGAGCCGCTGTCGGATCTGTTCTTGCGGCTGCTTCGCATGGCGATCATGCCGCTGATCATAACGTCGCTGACCGCGGCGGTGATCAGCGTAGGCGAGAGAAAGAATCTGGAGATACTGGGCGCCAAGACGCTCGCCTACTACGTCGCCACGAGCCTCGTGGCGATTCTCACCGGCCAGATCCTCGTCAACATTCTGAAACCGGGCATCGGCTCGGGATTGAGGCTCCAGGAGACCGTTACCGAGATCCCCGCCGTTCAGCAGAGCTGGAAGGACCTGATATTCAGCATCGTGCCGGAGAATCCGTTCCAGGCGCTCGCCGAGGGACAGGTGTTGCCGGTCATCTTCTTCTGCATTCTGTTCGGCTACTTCGTAACGCGGCTCGACGATCCCTACCGCCGGCAGCTGGGTGATTTCTTTCAGGCCGCGTTCCGCGCGATGATGAAGCTGACCCACCTCGTCATCTGGACCGCCCCGCTCGGCGTGTTCGGCATCAATGCCACGATCGTAGCCACGACGGGCTTCGAGGCATTCAAGTCGCTTGGATTCTATTTCGGCGTCGTGCTCATCGGGCTCTTCTTCCACGCCACGGTGACGCTGCCCCTCCTTGTGCGTTTCGTGACCCGCAAGAACCCGTTCAGGCATTACCGGGGGATGCCGCCTGCCTTGGTCACCGCCTTCTCGACCTGCTCGACCATTGTGACCCTGCCACTCACCATGGAGGCGGTGACTCAGAACTCCAAGGTCTCCGACAAGATATCGTCGTTCGTGCTCCCGATCGGAGCGACGGTGAACATGGACGGTACCGCCCTCTACGAGTGTGTCGCTGTGATCTTCATTGCGCAGGTGTACGGGTTCGACTTGTCGCTGGCGCAGCAGTTCGTGATCGTAGTCACTGCGCTTCTGGCGTCGATCGGTGCCGCGAGCGTGCCCATGTCGGGACTCGTGATGATGTCCATTATTCTGGGCGCTGTGGGGTTGCCGCTCGAGGGCATGGCGTTGATCCTCGCGGTTGACAGGGTGCTCGACATGTTCCGCACCATGGTGAACGTGCTGAGCGATTCCTGCGGCGCCGTGGTCGTGGCGAAGCTCGAAGGAGAAGAGGTACTCGCGTGAACAAGAGACGCATCGGCCTACTCGTAGGCGCACTGATCGTGGTGGCGGCCGTGGCGGCGGCGGGCCGCTTCCCGCAGCACGGCGACCACTTCGGATTCTGGTCGGTTCTCCCTCCGGCCGTGGCGATCGTATTGGCGTTCGTCACCCGCGAGGTAGTGAGCTCGCTGTTTATCGGGATCGCCCTGGGTGGTGTCATCAGCGGCAAGCTGAACATCGTGCAGGAGTACCTCATTCCCTCGATCGGGAGCCCGGGCTACGGATTGATACTGCTGGTTTACCTGTGGGCTCTCGGTGGGCTGATCGGTCTTTGGACACGTACCGGGGGCGCGAGGACTTTCGCGGAGTGGGCGGGTGGCAAGATGGTTGTGGGGCCGCGGTCCGCCAAGTTCTTCGCGTGGTTGATGGGAATCATCTTCCATCAAGGTGGGACGATCAGCACCGTGCTCACGGGGACAACGGTGCGGCCGGTGTGCGACAAGCACAGGGTTTCGCATGAGGAGCTCTCCTACATCGTGGACTCGACGGCGTCACCCGCGGCCACGCTGATCCCGTTCAACGTCTGGCCGATCTATGTGGGAACCCTTGTGGCGGGAACCGTCCCGTTCCTCGCCTCGGAGTCCGACGGAATCGCGTTCTTCTTTAAGGCTCTGCCGTTCAACTTCTACGCCTGGTTCGCGATCCTCTTTACGTTGCTCTTCTCCATCGAGAGGATGCCGTTTCTACCCGGCAGGCTGTGGGGTGACGTCCGGTTGGTAGTGGGTCGCAGGATGTCGGACGCAATCCGCCGCGCGCGTGAGACAGGGCGCGTCAATCGACCGGACTCACAGCCCCTGACCTCCGATGAGCTCACTGTGGTGCGGGTCGCGGACGGCTACCGCCCCGGCCTGATCGATTTCTTCGGCCCCATGGGTACGCTGCTCGGTGTAGCGATCATTCCATACATCTACACGTTTTTCGTGTTGGGTTCGGACGACCCTACGTTGCTCATCGCCGAAGCGTTTCTCTTGGCGGTGCTGGTGGCCCTGGGCGTGGCCCTGGCAAAGGGAATGCCGCTGCAAACGGCGATTGGGGCCATCGTAGACGGATGTAAGGGCGTCACGATCGGTGCCATCGTTCTGGCGTTAGCGGTCACCCTGAAGAGCGTAGCTGACTCGGTGGGTACTGCGAGTTATATCATCCACGTGACGTCGGGATTCTTGTCGCCGGTTGTCGTGCCGGCTCTGTTCTTGGTGCTCTGCATGGTGATCGCGTTCTCTACGGGCACCTCGTGGGGCACGTACGCCGTGGTCTTCCCGGTCGCCATGCCTCTGGCTTATTCGGTGAGTCAGGATCCGTTCTTCCTCACCCTGTCTTTCGGCGCGGTCGTGGGCGGAAGCGTATTCGGAGACCAGTGCTCCCCGATCTCTGACACCACGATCCTATCCTCGCTCGCGACGGGCTCCGATCTGATGGATCACGTGTACACACAGATACCGCTGGCGCTCACTGCCGCCGGTCTCGGGGCCGTGATCTACACGCTGCTGGCGGCGATCGCGTTATAGGGCACAGTGATACGGGTCTGGGGGCTCCCCTTGGAGTAGCGAACCACCCCCCTCTATATTCATCGGCTATTATGTTCCAGGCTCTGTCGGACAATCTGACGGCAGTGCTGAGACGGTTTGGCGCGCGCGGTGTCCTCACGGAGGACGCCGTAAGGGAGGGGCTCAGGGAAATCCGCCGCGTGCTCCTGGAAGCCGACGTGAGTTACGAGCTCACGCGCGACTTCATCGAGCGAGTGCGAGCGAAGGCGGTCGGTGTGGAGGCGATCAAGGCCGTGAGCCCCGGCCAGCAGATCGTGAAGATCGTGCACGACGAGCTGGTAGCGCTCCTGGGCGAGAAGCGCGCACCGCTCAGCTTCGCTTCGGCCGGCCCCACGGTGGTGCTGCTCGTTGGCCTCCAGGGGTCGGGCAAGACGACCACGGCAGCGAAGCTCGCGAGGCGCCTCAAGAGGGAGCGGAAAGCGCCCTTTCTGGTGGCGGCCGACCCGTACCGGCCGGCCGCGGTTGAGCAGTTGAGACAGCTGGCGGCGAAGGTGCAGGTCGGCGTCTTCGTGCCCGAGCGCGCTACTGTGGCCGAGCCCGACCGCGAGGCGGCGCGCGGCGCACAGGTGGTGGAGCTGGTACGGCTCGGTGTGGAGGCGGCCGGCAAGGCCCGCGCCCGCACTGTGCTCGTGGACACCGCAGGACGGCTCCAGATCGACGCCGAGATGATGAACGAGGTGGAGCGCATCAAGCGGGCCGTCGAGCCCGACGAGGTACTGCTCGTCGCGGACTCCATGACGGGGCAGGACGCCGTGCGGATCGCCCGCGGC
>JBHIEQ010000197.1:0-5872 GCA_046760725.1 Gemmatimonadales bacterium | reverse complement strand
TTGCCCATGATCGCCGTCATCAACCCCGTGTACACGGGAATGTCAGATCTCAGAAAGCCGAGCGCGCCCGAGTGATCCACGTGTCCGTGCGACAACAGCACCCCGTCGACGTGGTCGAGCCGCCGGTGGTGTGGGTGCTCGTTGTAGCGTTCCCAGAGGCCCGGCTCGTGCGCCGAGAGATCCTCGCGGTAGAGCCCCTCGAGCGGAGGGAGTAGGCCCATGCGGAGGTAGTCGCGCAGTCCGACGGCGGTGCGCGGCTTGAGGAACTCCTCGAAGAACTTGGCGCTCACCGAGAAGCGCTGCCCGAAGTCGAGCAGGTATGCCTTGTCGCTCCACTCGAGCAGGATCTTGTTGCCGCCGATCTCGCCGGTCAGCTCGTCGCCGGCCACGCCGCCGTAGACCGTGAGCGTCAGCATGGTGTGACGATACCGCGGTGGCGGATGCCGGCAAGGGCCTGCCGTGCGGCGACATGTCCGCTTGCGCGCCGCGGCACGCGCCTTCCATCTTTACCGACCGCCCACTCCCGCTACCGACCATGTCACGCCCTTTGACGGGTGCCGTCCCCTGGAGCGCCCTTCCGGAGGAAGCGAATGAATCTCTTGGTGGCCGTCGTGCTGATCTATCCGCTTATCCTGATAGGCGTCTCTATCTGGCGTTCGCGCGCCGTCAAGGGTCACGACGACTTCATGGTGGCCGGGCGGTCCGTGCCGGTGGCGCTCCTGGTGGGCACGCTGGTCTGTACCTGGATCGGCTCAGGCTCGCTGTTCGGTGGCGCCGGGCTGGCCTTTCGCTCGGGCATTGCCGAACTCTGGTTCTCGTTCGGCGGCTGGATGGGGTTGTTGGTGGCGTACTTCTTGGCGGGCCGCGTGCGCAGAATCGCGCAGTACACGGTGCCCGATCTCCTGGAGCAGCGCTACAACGCCGCGGCGCGCGTGCTCGGCACGATCGCGATCATTCTGGCCTACGTCACCATCGCCTCTTATCAGTTCCGTGGCGGGGGATGGATTCTGACCATCGTCACCGACGGGCGTATCACGCCCACCGCAGGCATGATCATAACGGCGGCCGCGATTGTGGCCTTCACGGCGCTGGCCGGCATGGTCTCGATCGTCACGGTCGATGTGTTCAACGGGATCATCATCACGCTGGCCGTGGTGCTGACCCTGCCCTACATGGTGTTCGAGCTAGGTGGTGTGGGGGCGGTGCTGGACGCCCTACCCGCCGGTCACACGACCCCGCTCGGAGAGCACAACCTGTTGTGGGTGATGGGTGTCGCCATGCCCACGTTCCTCCTGATTCTGGGGGAGAGCGGGATGTACCAGAAGTTCTTCTCCGCGAGGGACGAGAACGCGGCGCGGAAGGCGGTAATCGGGATGGTAGTCGGTATCATGGTCATCGAGACCACGCTGGCCTTGGTCGCGATCGTGGGGCGGGCGGCGTATCCGGACCTGATGCAGCAGACTTCGATCGTCGGCCGGGCCGCGTCGGAGACGGTCATCATGCACATTGCACGCCACGGGCTGCCGATGTTGGGTGGCGCGTTCCTGCTTGCGGCGGCGGTGGCGATCGTGTTGTCCACCGGGAACACTTTCCTGCTCGTGCCGTCCACCAACGTGAGCCGCGACATCTACCAGCGCTTCATCAATCCCGAGGCGAGAGAGGGGCAAATGCTCGGGATCCAGCGGGCGTCCATCGTGATGTTCGGGGCTTTGGGTCTCTTGCTTCTCACGCAGTTCGAGACGGTGCTCTCGATGGCTCTCTACGCCTACTCGCTGGTGGGAGCGAGCCTCACGCCGGCCCTGCTCGCGGCCTTTCTATGGAAACGCGTTACGCCGGCGGGAGGGGTCGCCTGCATCGCGGGAGGGTTGGGGAGCATCGTCGGCATCGGGGTGCTGGGGCGACTCGGGGTGGACTTCACGATCACTCTGAGCGATACGGCGTTCGACTTCGCGAGCAGTGATTACATCGTTATCCCTGGCGTGCTCACGTCGATCAGCTTGCTCGTGGTCGTGAGTCTCTTGACCCAGCGGTCGCCCGAGGAGAAGTGGGCGCCCTTCTTCAGCACGGCCCGGAAGGCGTCGGCGCTGGAAGCCGGATCGTAGGAGCGGGCTCGCGGCGCGGCGGCTTTCTCAGTCGAACAGGTCGCTCTGGTCGGTGGCGCCGCCGGTCTCGGTCTTCAGGAACACCTTCAGCCGGCGCACCCACGTGCCGAGATCGAAGTGCGCCTCCGTCGCCAGCATGCGCCGGAGGACATCGGGCACGTCTTCCAGCCCCTCGAGCAGGTCGCCCAGAATCTCGCGCGCCTCCTCCATGCGGAACTGCTCGTCGCTCGCGACGGCCATGTCTCTCAGGATCGCTCGTTCACTGCGGGAGGCCACGATCGGGTGTTCCAGCGTCGCGGTATAGACCTCCGTGCGGCGGCCGGGTCCCCGTTCCTCCTCGATGGGCTTCAGTCCCATGATGGCGTCGGAGCGCCAATACTTCCCGTAGCCAAGCGATACCATCCGGCCGGGTTTGACCTCCACGGTTTCCTCTACTCTCTGCCCAGCTTGCGCTTGAGCGTCTTGAGCTGTTCGTCTGCCAGTGCCTCTCGCGCCTTGCGGTCCAAGTCGGCACGTAGCCGTTCGCTTCGGACATCCGTCTCGGGACGCACGCCTCCTGCGGCTTCCAGGTTCCGCCACGCGGCCTCGGCGTGCCGCGAGGCCTCCGCCACAGGCGCCGAGCGTTCCACTTCTTTGAGCTGGCTTTTCAGGTCTTCATACTCTCGCTCCGCCAGGCCGAGCTCGGCGCGCTGCGCGTCCAGCTTGCGCTCGAGTACCCCGACCCGCTCCCGATGCTTATCCGCGAAGCGCTGGGCCACGCTCACCGTTTCTTCGTCCTGAATCCCCGCGGCCAACCGGCCGCGCCGCTCGGCGTCGTCCAGGTGTCTGCGCTCGACCGCCAGCTCCCGTACGGTGTTCTCGAGCCCCGTTCGGAGGTTCTCGATCCCGGCGCGGTACTCGAGGAGGGCCTCACGCATGCGGGCGAGGCGCTCGCGCGGATCTCGTGGTGCCGAAGCCGAATCCAGCAGCTGATTGATGGCAGCGCGGAGGCGGTCCAGCACTAGCTCTTCTTCGCCGTCTTGGCGAAGAACGGCTTCAGGATCTGCGTCACCTTCCTGGATTTGCACTTCGGGCACGACGGCCTCTTGGCGCCGTGCTGGGAAACCAGTTCGACGCGAGTGAAGCGCTTACCGCATTGGTCACAACGATACTCGTAGGTAGCCATTGTCGGTTCCCCGTCAAACGATAACCCGCTATCGGAAACGATATCCGTGGCGAAAAAAGGGGTCAAGCAGGTAGAATTGGATCATGCGTCCAGCCCTCGTCGGCGCTCTCGCTTTCGTCATGGCATGCGAGCGGGGGAACCCCGAGAACAGTCCTATTTGCGCCCTGCAGCACCTGGCGGCCGCGAACGCCGTGGTCAACGAGCTGCGTGCCGGCACGAAGGCGCTCTACGGCGCTCCCGAAGAGGTGACTGGGACCGTGCCCACCAGAGTGACTGGGTACGGCACGGGGCGCTCCGTGGTGGAGCGCACGCCGGACGGGCTGATCCTGTCCTTCGAGGGCGAGGGATTTCCCCAGACTCCCGGGTTCGGGCTCGTGCTGGTGGAAGATTCACTCGACACGTTCAAGGGCGTGCTCATCATGGACATCGAGCCGCCCATCGAGTATCCCCGACTCGGGTGGGTGGCAGAGGGCACGAGGTCTATCCCGCTCTACGGTTTGCGCGTGACCTGGGCGGGCGTGAGCAGCGACATGTGTCCGCTTTTCGCGGCCATCGATACGGCCACGGCGGGCGACTGATCGCCTAACCGTCCATCGCTGGGCGCAGCAGCCGGTCGGGCGTGGGCCAGTTGGGGAAGAAGAGCCTGTCAGAGAGACGGTTCAGCGCGATTCTGATTTGGCCGAAGCAGTCGGCGGCGCGCGAGTAGATCTCCTCCAGACCAAAGCGGCGCGCCAGCTGATGGTCGCGGGCCAGGCGGTACCCCTGGGAGCCCATCGCCTCGTAGTAGCTGAAGTCCGGTCCACCCTTTCGTTCCCTCCGGGCAGTGATATAATCGGGAAAAACGCCGGCCAGCCACAGGCTGAAGTTGCCGAGGTGGGCACTCAGGAGGAAGCCGCGGCGACCGGGGACCGCCTCGATGTCGATGGCCAGATCGACCAGGTAGCGGTAAACCTCGTCGTCGTGATGCGCGATTCGGTAGGCGCGGTCGCGCAAGCCGAACTCGTACAACAGGGACGCCACATAATCGCTCAGCGCGGCGTCGTCGATCCCGGACTCCAAGAGCGCGCGCCGGGCGGCGACGTAGAAGAACAGTGCCGGCGACGGGCTCCCCAGGGCCGGCAGACGCTCGAGACGTCCAAGCAGATCGGGGCGATCCAGCAGGTAGTCGATGCCGGCCTGCAACCCGGGGTGTCGCCTCGGCCAGCCGATGCCGTCGACTCGTGCCCGGGCCGACAGATCTCGCTGACGGGCGGCGTCCCCTTCGGCGAGCACCTCGACCACGAGCTCCACGTCCCTCGGAGTGAGGCGTTCACGCACATTAGCAAGGATCATGTCACATCCTCCGAGCCAAGCTCCTAACGGATCCGCTACTCCGGACCCGGGTGCGTTGCAGAGACTCACCCTGCTGGGGCAGCGGCTCGCCGCAACGATTCACAGCTCGATCGCCGTCGAGCAGACGGCCGGACTGTTGCTGCAAGCGCTGTCCCCCGAGGGGATCCTCATACTCACGGTCGATCCCAAAACCGGGAGATCCTCCGTCCTGTACGAACACCATTATGGGGAGCGTCGTTCCGATGATCCACTGGTCAAACTTGTCATCCAGCAGGGTGCACGAGTGCTACCGGATGTGACCGGAGACGCGGTGCGGGAATTGGGGATCGAGGTTGGCGAGCGTGTTGGGTCGTGGGTCGGTGCTCCGATACCGGCGGCGGGACAGAACGTGGGTGCCATCTCAGTGACCTCCCGGACGCCCGGCCGATTCGGTGACTGGCACCGCGACTTTGTGGGTGCCGTTGCGGCCCAGTTGGGCATCGCCTTGCAGAACATGCGGCTCCTCCAGCTCCTCTCCAACGGCAAGCGCGAGTGGGAGCAAACGGTGGATGCCATCGGGCAGGCGTTCTGCGTGCTCGACCGGAGCGGCAAGATACGGCGGGCTAATCGTTCCTTCAGTGCGCTGGTCGACGTTCCGGTCACGGCACTCGCCGGCCATCCGTGGACCGGTGTCTTACCCAAGGAATGGACCGAGCCGATCGCTCAGCTTCTCGCGCAGCGTCCCGGCCCGGCGCAGCGCGACACGCGGCTGGGCGAGCGCGTGTTCGCCGTCTCGGTGCTCGCGCTGCCCGGCCCCGATCAGCTATCCGTTGTAGTGTTCGAGGATCAGACCGAGAAGCGGCGGTTGCAAGAGCAGCTCATTCAATCGGAGAAGATGTCGGCGATCGGCCAACTCATCGCCGGCGTCGCGCACGATCTCAACAATCCTCTTGCGTCCGTGGTGGGCTTCGCGGACTACCTCATGGAGGGTATCGAGGAGACGCCCGACAAGATCCGGCAGCCTCTGGCGGCGATTCGGCAGGAGGCCGAGCGTGCCGCCAACATCGTGCGCAATCTCTTGAGCTTTGCGCGCAAGCAGGAGGAGCAGCGGCGCGTACAGGCCATTGGGCCCGTGCTCGAGGCGACACTGCAGCTGCTGAACAATCAGCTCATGAGTCAAAAGGTCACGGCGCATCTGGAGCTGGAAGAGGGACTCCCTCCGGTCGAGATCGACGCCAACCACATGCAGCAGGTGTTCGTCAATCTGCTGAACAACGCGGCGCAGGCCATTGCC
>JBHIEQ010000196.1:0-5875 GCA_046760725.1 Gemmatimonadales bacterium | reverse complement strand
AGATGTCGGCCAGCCCGTCCCCATCCACGTCCCCCAAGGCTACGCCCGAGCCGTGGGCCAGGTGGCGGTTTTCCAGGAGTAGCTCTGCCGGTACATCGTTGGCGAAGTCGATGCCGGCGCGGGTCAGGGGTATCGGCCTGAACCCCGGGCGTCGCTCTCCGTCGGCGCGGATCTCGCGCCAGCGGTGGTCTCCCTCCTCGTGCCACTCCCCCTGTCGGGGCGCACCGCAGGAGAAAAGGGTCGCGGCCAAGATAACCGCCGGGGTCGCTCGCTGTGTGAGGCGGCTCGTCCGTCGCGTCATCGGGAATCGCAACATAGCCCGCCCGGTGGCAATGTGAAGTTCATGGATGGGAGCGCCCACAAGGTTGGCATCCGCGGGTGTTCGGTGGGCGGCGGCGAGGGTCTTATCGGGATGTTTCGGTCGGCTTTTTGGGGGGTTCCCCGCGAGGGTTGACGTGCGGGGTCTTGACGTCCAGATTGCTGCAGTTAGCTTAGGCTGCCCCGAGCGATCGGGTGCGGTTTTCGCGGGTCGCTGCCTCCCCTCCAAGTTGGCTCGACCCAACGACATAGGGGTAGTTCCCAGAATCTAATGCCCGGTCGGTGCCACCTCACCCGGCGTATGTCGACCGAGCGGAGGATTGTGTGCAACTACACAGGGGTTTGGCAGGGCATCAATTCGGCAGTTCGCCTACTGCGATTCTTCCCACCCGCAGGAGGGTTTTATGCTGCGTAGATTGTTCATGAGGGGCAGTCGAGTCTTGGGCTTGACTGCGCTCGCCGCGCTACTTGGCGTGGGTGCTGCGTTCGCGCAGACAGGCCGCGTCGCGGGTACGGTGAGGGACGCGGACACGGGCGATCCCATCGCGGGTGCCCGGGTGGTAGTGATCGGCACGCAACTGGCCGCCACTACCAACCAGAACGGGTATTACGCGATCGAGAACGTACCGGTCGGCACGCACAACTTGCGCGCCAACGTGATCGGCTATCAGCCGGTCACGGTGACGAACACGCGAGTGTCTGCTGGTCTGCCCACCACGGTCAATTTCTCCTTGCAGCAGAGCATTCTCAGGATCGAGGGAATCGTGGTGACCGGTGTGGCCGAGCAGACGGAGGTTGTGAAGCTGCCGTTCACCGTGGACCAGGTGTCAGGTCAGGACATGCCTGTGCCTCCGGTGACCGCGGAGGAGTCGCTCCGCGGCAAGGTGGCGGGCGTCAAGGTCATCCGGGGCGAGGGGACTCCGGGTGAGAGCAGCATCAGTGTATTGCTGCGTGGCGCCACCAGCATCAACACGAGCGGTCGTTCGAACGAGCCGCTGTACGTGGTGGACGGCGTCATTCTGGGTGCCACCATGGTTGATGTGGACGCGCTCGACATCGAGACCGTCGAGGTCGTCAAGGGCGCTGCGGCGGCCGCCTTGTACGGCTCCCGTGCCGCCAACGGCGTCATCTCGATCACCACACGGCGCGGTCGCGACATTCCCGAAGGCGAGACACGGATCTCGTTCAGGACGGACTTCGGCGCGAGCAACATCGAGCGGCCGATCCCTCAGTCGTCGTCGCACGAGTACGTAATCCAGAACGGCAAGTGGCTCGGCTTCACGCCGACCGACGACACGGTGTTGATCGACGCGGATTACCGCGCGCGCGCCACCCGCCCGATTTCGAAGGGTGGTGACGACTGGCGGCCGTACGAGGATGTCGTGAACGACTCGACCGACTGGGACGGCGACGGCACGTTCACTCCGCACAGCTACAAGCTGAAGGACAACGAGTTCCCGGGCAGGACGTTCGACAACCTCGATCGGTTCTTCAATCCGGGGAGCTTCGGGACCCAGACGCTGCGCATCTCGCACCGCTCGGGTACGACCAACTTCCTGGCCTCGTTCCACGAGACCAAGGAGACGGGCATCGTCGAGGGGCTCGATGGCTATACCCGCCGGGGCGCGAGGCTCAACGTTGATCACCAGCTGGGAACCCAGTTCGATTTCTCGGCTAGCGCCTACTACTCGCAGGCCGAGTCGGACGATCCCCAGGGTGGCGGAGCCAACGCGTTCTACGCGCTGAACTTCTATCCGATCGACGTCGATTTGTTGGAGCTCGACACGATCGCGAACTGTCCGGGTCCCAACCCGCGCGAGAACTGCACCAAGCGGGAGATCCGCGACAGCCTCGACTACCTGATCAAGCCGGACTTCCTGGTGGTCGAGGAGAATCCCATGTACTCGGCCAGGAACTCCGACGTGACGAATGCGCCGAGCCGCGTGCTCGGTAACTTCCGGCTGCGCTGGCGCCCGGTCGAGCAGTTCAACATCCAGTCCGAGTTCAGCTTCGACCGCAGGGACAACAACTTCACCCGGTACAACTTCAAGGGCTTCAAGACTATCGGGTCGGGCCAGGTCAACAAGGGCATGTTCATCAGGTCGAACTCGGTGAGCGAGGCCGTCAACCTCTCGGTGGACGCGGTGTTCGACGAGTCGTTCGGGGAGCTCAACACCATCTTCAAGGCGCGCGCGTTGCTCGAGCGCGACAGGGTCTTCTCGTTCTCGGCTACGGCGATCGATCTCGCGGTGAATGACGTGCGCGATCTCGACCTCGGAGACCAGACACTCAACGACATCTCATCGTCGCAGAGCGAGATCCGCGCGCTGGGTTACTTCCTGAGCTCGCAGTTGGACTTCGGCGGCCGCTACATCGTGGACGCGCTTGTCCGTCGCGACGGCAGCTCGCTGTTTGGACGGGACGAGCGGTGGCAGTGGTACTACCGCATCGGCGGCGCGTACCGCGTGGCGCAAGAGTCGTGGTGGCCGTTCGAGTTTCTGGACGAGTTCAAGCTCAGGTTCTCGCAGGGGACCGCGGGCGGTCGTCCGAGGTTCTCGGCGCAGTACGAGACCTACAACTGCTCGGGCGGCATCTGCTCCAAGGGCAACCTGGGCAACCGCCTCCTCAAGCCCGAGTTCGTGACCGAGCGCGAGGCGGGCGTGGACATGATGATCGCAGGGCGAGTCTCAGCCGGTGTGACCTACGCGAAGTCCGAGGCGGAGGAGCAGATTCTCGAGATCCCGCTGTCGGCGCCGTTTGGGTACAGCAACCAGTGGCGTAACGCCGGCACCCTCAACACGAACACGTGGGAGGGAACGCTCCAGGCGTCTCTCATCCAGCGGCCGAATCTGGGCTGGAGCATGAACTTCGTGATCGACCGCACGAGGCAGCGGATCACGGAGTTCGGGCGCGGCGCTTACCGCGCCGGGCCGGGCAACGCGTGGTACATCCGGAACAACGAGATACTGGGCCGGATGTACGGCGATCGCTGGGTCACGCGCTGCAACGAGATCTATGATCCATCGAGCGGGGTATTCTTCTACAGTGACGCCACGAGCTGCGTCGGGAACGGCTGGGACATCAACGATGACGGCTACCTGGTGCCGGTAGGTACGGGCAACACCTATCAGGACGGCGTGCTGAAGAACTACTATGGCAGCACGATCCCCATGGTGTCGCCCGACGGCGCCGACACGCTCAGTCTGTCGTGGGGTTTGCCGTTCGTCGCTTGGGATACCACGACCAATCCATCGACGGGCACGCTCGATACGACCAACTACCTGCCGATCGGCAACTCGATCCCCGATTTCAACTGGGGCTTCGGTAACACGGTTCGGGTCGGTGGGTTGCAGCTCTACGTGCTGTTCGACGCTCAGGTCGGCGGTGATGTGTACAACAACACCCGCCAGTGGTCGCATCGTGAGGACGACAACTGGGAGGCCGACCAGCGCTGGGCCGATCGCGCGTTCACCGTGCCGAAGGCGGAGGGCGACAAGAAGCCTCTGGCTTACAACCAGAGGTTGTACGACGTCAACGCCGTGAACAGCACCTTCGTGGAAGACGGTTCGTACGTGAAGCTGCGCGAGCTGTCGCTGGCTTACACGTTCAACCGGGCGCAGCTGGAAGGCGTATTCGGCGGGTTCATCAAGCGGCTGACGTTCAGCGTGGTGGGCCGTAACATCAAGACGTGGACCGACTACAAGGGTTACGACCCGGAGGTATCCACGGACAACTCCAACGCCGGCGTCTACCGTTACGACGGGTTTGAGTACCCGAACTATCGGACGATCTCAGGCGCGGTCGAGATCGAGTTCTAGGCTCGTTTGCCGCCGCGGGGCGTGCGGGAAGCCGATTCCCGCATGCCCCTCGGGCGGCGAGGAGGAGAGGCGAATTATGAGATGGCTACGAATTGGCTCGGCTGGGCTTCTGGCGTTTGCGCTCGCGGCGTGTGAGAGCGTTGGTGGCCTGACCGAGCTGGAAGTCCCGAACGAGAACAACCCCGACCGTTCGCGGGTCATCGTCACCGCGGAGGATCTGGAGTCGCTCATTCCGAGCGCGATGAACGTCGCGTGGGCGGCGTTCAACGACGGCAGCCGTTGGTTCCGCTGGGGCTCGCCGTCCATGGCGCTCGGAGCGGAGGCGGACGAGTGGTCGCTTTCCTGGGGCAACTATGACATCAAGGAGCTCAGCTCGGAGCCCCGGAAGGAGTACAACAACTCTCCGTCGTATCGATACGCGCAGTTTGCCGAGACTCCGTGGTACCACCACTACGAGGCGGTCTCCACGGTGTACGACGCGCTGAACGCGATCGTGAACGACACCTCGGGCATTTGCGAGGAAATCAACTGCGACCGTGCGATGGCCTTTGGACGGTTCATCCAGGGAATTTCCCATGGCTGGATCGCGCTCCAGTTCGATTCAGGATTCGTGATGGACGAGACGATCGATCTGGAGACGGACACGCTCGCCCTCGTGGGCTACGACTCCGTGTGGCGCGCTGCCGAGTTCTTCCTCAACGACGCGATCACGCGGTCGCAGGGTGGTTCGTGGCAGCTCGAACCCGGCTGGCTGGGGGCTTCGGGCACGCTCAGCGCGACGGAGCTGGCGCAGCTGACACACGCGCAGCTCGCGCGGTGGATGCCCATGGTGGCTCGCACCCCGGCAGAGCGGGACGCCGTTGACTGGAACGCAGTGCTCAACCACGTGAACAACGCCATTACAGACGACTTCTTCGTGGAAGCCGACGCCGATCTGTGGTGGAGCGCGCCCCTGTACTTCAACTTCATCAACTTCGCCGACAACTCATGGTCCCGCGCCGACTATAAGGCGATCGGCTGGCTGGATACGACGGGCGCCTACGCCAATTGGCTGGCGACACTCCCGGTGGCGAACCGGAACGAGATGTTCATCTCGACGCCGGACGAGCGGATCATGCCGGGTGGCGACTCTCTGGGCGAGGGTCTGGACTTCCGGTTCCAGGGTCCGTCTCCGTTCCCGGTTTCGCGCGGCACGTACCACTTCTCTTTCTACTCCGGTACGCGCTACGAGAGTTGGGCGGCCACGGAAGTGGGTCCGATGCCGTACATCCTGAAAGCGGAACTCGACCTCATCAAGGCAGAGGCGTTGCTCCGCACGGGCGGTGTATCGCAGCAGGTGGCAGATCTCATCAACAACACACGTGTGACGCGCGGCGGACTGCCGCCGGCCACCAACGCCAACACGGCGAAGGAGTTGATGGAGATGATCATGTACGAGCGGATCATCGAGAACTACGGGTTCTGCTCCGGCTGCACGTACTTCAACAAGCGCGGTTGGGAGTCCGCGACGCTGGGCTTCAGCGGCAACTCCAACTCGCCGACCGGCCCCAACCACCACTGGAACCTGGTGGAGGGCTCGCAGGTCCACTGGGCGCCTCCTGGTAAGGAGCTTGAAACGCTGGACAAGCCGATATACACCTACGGCGGCGTGGGCAAGGAAGGCCCGACGTGGACGCCGTCCGCTCCCATGGTGCCGGGCACCGGAACGCGGGTGCCTGCGTGGAAGGTGTACATGGATC
>JBHIEQ010000195.1:0-5878 GCA_046760725.1 Gemmatimonadales bacterium | reverse complement strand
TCGGCCGCCTTGCGGCGGATGCGGTTGATTCCCAAAACGCCGTAGGCCGCGGCCCCCAGGACAGGAACGAACCAGATGAAGCCCACCCATGCGACGGCGGCCCGGCTGTCACGCTTGTGGAGTACGACGTGTGCCGATGCGAGGACGGACAGAAGCACTGTCAGCGCGCTGGCGAGGGGACTCCAGAGCTCTACGAAGCCCTGCACCAAGTCGGACATGTCAGGAAAACTAAGGCAGTCGGACGGCCGTCAGGCTGGGGCGAGGAGCCTCGCGAGCTCGGTCGGCGCCACGTTGCCCCCGGAGAGTACGCATACGACACGGTCGCCTTTCTTGAGAGGAATGCGTCGTGTCAGGAGTGCCGCGGCGCCCGCCGCGCCAGCCGGTTCCACGAGCAGTTTCGTGCGGGTGACGATCGTGCCCATGGCATGGACGATCTCCTCGTCACTCACTGTCACTACGTCGTCCACGTATTGCCTGACGATCTCGTAGTTCAGCTCACCGGCCATCGGCGGTGCGAGGCCGTCGGCCACCGTGTCCACGCGGTCGAGCTGCACAGGCTTCCCCTCGCCCAGGCTCCTGCGCATCGCCTGGGCGCCCTCGGGTTCCACGCCGAAGACTCGCACCGCAGGCCGTCGGTCCTTCACTGCGGCGGCGATTCCGGCGATGAGGCCTCCGCCACCGACAGGTACCACTATTACCGACACACCGTCGAGCTGCTTCAGGATCTCGAGCCCCACGCTACCGGTCCCTTCGACGATCCGGCGGTCGTCGAACGGGTGGACGAAAGTGAGATCACGTTCCCGCTCCAAAGCGCGCGCCTTGTCGAAGGCCTCGAAGACGTCTCCATGGAGCACTACCTCCGCACCGTAACCGCGGCTCGCCTCGACCTTCGATTTCGAGGCGTCCACCGGCATCACGACGGTAGCCGCGATCCCAACCTGCCGTGCGGCCCACCCGACGGCCTGCGCGTGGTTGCCCGCCGAGACGGTGACGACGCCGCGCGCCTTGCGCGCATGATCGAGCTGAGCCATGAGGTTCAGCGCACCTCTCACCTTGAACGAGCCGGTCTTCTGGAGGTTCTCGCACTTGAAGTAGAGGTCAGTGCCGATCTCCCGTCCCAATAGCGTCGAGGTCACGACGGGTGTTGTGTGGACGTGCCTCTTGATACGGGCTCGGGAAGCGTCGAATTCGGCCGGTGAAGGTGCGGGACTCGTCATTGGGGCCTCCGGCTAGATCTGAACCCTGGCCAGCTCCGCCTCGGCAGCGATGTAGCCAAAGGCCGCCCACTGCGATCCTCGCAGAATGCGGCGAAACGTCTGCTTCGCCTCGACGGAGCGACCGTTGTACAGATGCCAGTTGCCGATGCCGTACCCCAACGTCGCGTTCTCCAGCCCGCCGGCGGATCCCATTGCGGCGAGCAGGGAATCGGCACTGATCGTTCCCTTGTTGAGCAGCAGCAGTTTGTGGTACGAGTCGTTCTCTACGATATCCATCGCGGCGTCGATGGGTCGCAAGATCTCATCGGCTTCGCCCTCGCGCCCGAGCCTGCGAAGGGCCATGTATAGCCAATAGCTCGTCGCTACCAGCAGGTCGGGGTTGTCCGACACTTCCAGACACTGCCTGTAAGCGCTCACGGCCCGCTCGAAATCGCCTCGAAGGTAGTGAGCGAGTCCGAGGTGGTACCAGATGTTGAATTGCAGCGTGGACAGCGGAATCCCCAGGCGATTGGGTTGGCCGTCGGGCTCCACCTCGTCGGCTTGCCCCATCACCAGGCGTGTCGCCTCGGTCAGATCGGCCACTGCCCTGTCGAGCAGGCGGAGGGTGATGAAACGATGGCCGCGATGCCGGTAGAGGCGGGCATCGTCAGGATGCAGCTCGATGCCGGCGGTGTAGGTGCGGACCGCCTCGCGGTATCTGCCGAGATAGGCGAGCCTCCGACCGAGCCAGATGATCGAGCCGGCGTCTTCAGGATTGCGGTCGAATGCGGCACGCGCCTCTCGAAGCGCCTCCTCCCTCTGGCGCTGGACCGTGGGAGGTGCCGGCATAGCGCGCAGAGTGTCTCCCATCAGGGAAATTGCTTCCACCCCGGCAGGAAGATCGGGCAGGATTCCTTCCTCGGACTCACCGCAGGCCAGCGCAATGGGGCCTGGCAGCAAGATGAAGATCGCGATAAGCCGGGTTAGCATGGTCACCTCGGGGTATGCCTCGTGGAGTTTACCGCAATGCCCATCGCCTTGCATCACCCAACATCGGCCCCTCATCGCCCTAGATGGCCTCGTTCGCTTCCCGCTACAGGGCGATGAGAGGGGATCGAAGGGGATGGAAGGCGATGCGCCCTTACCAGCCCTCGACCGCATCTCTAACTTGTCGCCCATGAAATCGCTAATCGAACAATGGAACGGTGAGGCAGTCGTCGCCCGGTACGATGAACCTACGGGGAGCTGGATGTTCATAGCCATCCACGACACCACTCTGGGTCCGGCCATGGGTGGTTGCCGCATGAAGGTGTACTCGACGCCCGAAGAGGGGCTGCGGGACGCGATGCGGCTCGCCGAGGGCATGACGTACAAGTGGGCCGCAATCGGGTTCGATCTCGGTGGAGGCAAGAGCGTGTTGGCGGTGCCGCAAGTGCCCGAGGGAGACCAGCGTCGCGGCCTGCTGCGGAGATTCGGGAAGCTGGTCGATATGTTCCGCGGCGCCTATGCCTGCGGTCCCGATCTGGGGACGACGCCGGCCGATATGACGGCGATCGGCGAGGAGACCGACCATGTGCATGGGGTCGATCGCGAGACGGGGGAGGCGATCGATCCGGGTCCGTATACCGCCCTCGGGGTGTTCTCGGGCATGCGCGCGGCGCTGCGCGAGGTCTTCGGGGAGGCAACCTTCGAGGGTCGCACGGTCTTGGTCCAGGGGGTGGGCGATGTCGGTGTCCCGCTGGCGCGAATGCTCGACGAGGCTGGGGCGTCCCTGCTACTGAGCGACGTCGAGCGCGGTCGGGCGAAGGTCCTGGCCGAGGAGTTGCGGGCGGATGTCGTCGAGGCCGAAGATGTCTATGGCGTTGTTTGCGACGTGTACGCCCCCTGTGCCGTGGGTGCGACGCTGAGTGTCGAGACGATCCCGCGGCTCGCCTGTCGCATCGTCGCCGGATCGGCCAACAACCAGCTGGCGGAGCCAGCGGACGCCGATCGACTACACGAACGCGGCATACTCTACGCTCCCGACTACGTGATCAACGCCGGGGGCGCTACGGCGCTGCCGCTTCTGGGCCAGAGGACTAAGACCGCGGAGGAGATCCGCGAGCGCCTGCGCGGCTTCGAGCAGGTGCTGGAAGAGATCTTTCGGGAGGCGGCGACGCGAGAAGAGTCACCCTACCACGCGGCGCAGCGGAGGGTGGAGAGGGTCTTGAAGGAACGAGGTGCGGGTACGGTCGGCTAGTCGCCCCCGGTGCCCCTGTCACCCCCGTCCCCCCTGTCGCCCCCTAGAATCCCGGCGTGAAGGTGAACTGAAGGTGGCCGCCCTTGTTGGGTCGGTTGAAGGGGTACGCGTAGTTCAGCGTGATGATGGCCATGCCGAAGAGGTTCATGCGGAGCCCCGTCCCGGCACTGAACACCGGCTCACGGGTTCCGCCAAGGAAGAAGGGCTTCTCCGTCTCCAGCAGGTCCACGAACTGTTGCTGCTCGTCGCTCGGCAACGCCAGAATCTCGGGAGGCAGCTCGCGGTCCCACCACGCCAGACCGGCGTCGCCGAACACCACCATCTCCAGCGGCAGGAACCCGAACAGGCCGCTCCCGATCCCAAGTACTCCGAGGAGGGGGAAGCGGAGCTCGGCGTTGGCGACCGCTATCTTGGACCCGTAGAGCTGTTCGAATACCGGGCAGGTCAGCGAGTTTCGGGGGCACTCGCGCAGAACGTCTATCGAGCTGAAGTCGTACCCTCTGACGAGACCGTCATACCCGAGGAACACCGGGGAGAGGATGTCCTGGTTGTCGCCGTCCGGTCCGTACCGTCCGTAGTGCATGATCCGCCCCGCGAGTGTGAACGGCCTGATGGGCATGACGTACTTGCGGTAGTCGAGGAGGGCCGTGTGGTAGTCGAGCGAGCCGACGTTGGTTCCCAGCTCGAACCTGTACCTCTGACCCAGCATCGGACTGGTCACTCCGAACAGCGAGTTGTCATAGACGAGGGCTGCGGTCGCCTGCCCGAGGTGGAGCGGGTCTGCGACATTGTCGTTGGTCTTGTCTCTGAACACCGGTGTGCCGTCCGGCGCGTAGATGCGCGTCTCTCTCTCGAGGTCGAAGCTCACCCCGAGGTATCCGCCCGAGAACTCCACTCTCTGGACCCCGCTCAGCGGGTATGCGACCGCACCCCCGATCTGCCGGTTGATCTGACGGTACAGGATGAAGTCTTCCCTTAGGTATGGTGCTCCGTCGATCAGCACCTGCTGGCGCTGTATGAAGCCCGTCCTGTAGGGAATCTGCTGTGCCGAGACCGACCAGTTGAGGCGCCGGTTGAGGTTCGCGTATCCCAGTAGCACGGAGATGTCTTTGAAGCTCCCGTTCACCGACAGTCCCGTTGCCAGGTTGTGGCCTCCCAGCACGTCACTCCAGAACAACGAGACGCCGCCGCCGATGAAAGTCCCGAACCGGTCGGCTCCGAAGGCCAGGCTCGGTTGCGAGATGTAGTCGAGCCCCAGCTTCGGTCTGTAGCCCTGTGTGGCGTACGCGGTGTCGCGCGGCAGGCCGTAGAACGCGTTGTCGAGCAGCGCCACCAGATCGTCCGATAGGCGGTTCGTGGGCGGCAGCGCCGCCGCGTTGATCTCGAACGACGGCTCGAGGGATCCACCCAGCTGTGCCTCGGTGGAGTCGATCGTGTAGATCACGTAGTCGTCGGCCTCGTACACGCTCATCGCTATCCGGCCCGAGGCGGCGGCGACGGTCATCGAAGGGCTGAGACCCGTGATCCCGCTGACTCCCGTATAGAGATTCGTGACCTGGTATAGCTCACCGCCGGCCATCTCCGCACGGTAGACGTTGGAGATCCCGTTGCGGTCGGACACGAAGTAGAGGCTTCCCCCGTCGGGAGACCACTGCGGGTTGATGTGCTTGCCGGAGTCGAACCCCGGCGCCTCGCTGACGGCCCGGCTCGAGTAGTCGAGCAGCCCGATTCGGTAGTCGCCGTACAGCAAGCTGGCAAGTCCGGTCGTGAAACGGTCCGTGACGAACGCGATGTACCGGCCGTCGGGCGACCAAGCCGGTTGGAGGTCTGCGTAAGCGTCGTGCGTCAGCCGCTCCAGTTGCTCAGTCTCCAGGTCGTAGACGTAGATGTCGGAAAGGCCGCCCGTAAGGCCGGAAAACGCGATCCTACGTCCGTCTGGCGACCACGTGGGACTGTACACCTCTCCGAGCTCCGGTAGATCGATCTCGTGCGAGACGGCGTCCCGTTCGATATCGAGTATGGACAGCACAGGCCGGCCCTTTTGGAGGCCCGAGAACGCGAACCGCCGGCCTTCGTGGTCCCATGCGCCCGCAGAGCTGATGAACTGTATGCTCTCGAAGTGCGGATTGACCGCGGTCTCCAAGATCTTGCGTCTGATCTTGCCGGTCTCAGCGTCGGCCAGGAACATGTCGATCGAAAAGAGATCGCGCTCCGACAGGAACACCAGCCACTTGCCGTCGGGGCTCAATGACGGAGCGATGTTGTAGTGGCCGCCCCCCTTCTGTGGGGATATCAGGGCGCGAACCCCCTTGGGAGGCTCGAGTGCGGCCGTCTCGCCGGACCCCTCCAAGGTGCCGAGCGTCGCGGTGAGTTCCATGAGAGGCAGGTAGTAGTCCCGCGTCGCCTGGTGCCATTTGGCCACCACGGTGTCCAGAGGCATGCG